>JAILFU010000051.1 GCA_024697405.1 Prevotella sp. | reverse complement strand
GGTGGGCGGCAACGAGGCGAGGCTTAGGAGACTGCTGGACTACGGAGTATTGGTGGAGACGGGCAACACCGTGGAGATAGAGAGTGACTATCTGAACTTCTTCGAAGAGGTGCTGAACGTGAATGAGGAAATCAGCGTGCTGAGTGTACAGGAGTGCATCAACACGCTGAAGGAATATATTGGCTATTTCTTGCAAGAGACAAACGCCAACCGCAAAGCCGGATACCAGGACAGCGTGCGCCAGTTGCTGAAGAAGACGGGGTTCCGCACGCTGAAGAACGTGGTGGACCTGAAACGCAATATGGATCATGCGTATAAACAGGAACCGAACTATATCATCAAGATAAAGAAGCTGCAGAACCTGGACGAGAAGAGCCACAGCATACGCTCGATGATACGTGAGTGCGAGAAGCTGATGGACACCGAGAACGCCTTCTTCCTGATGGCTGGCGACCCACACATGGCCAAGACGTGCTGCGACGTGAAGCACGACTTCGTGGATGCCTATCATGCGCTGATGGAAATAGACCGTCAGATCATCGTCTACATCAACCAGATTGAGCTACAGAACCAGCTCTACAAGAAGATACGCAAACTGAAATATCTGCAGGACCAGCTGCTCATCAAGACCGAGACCAACGTGGTGCAGGTGCTGGATGAGCGGAATCCACTGTGGATGGAATCGCGCTGGTACAGTCGCATCCGCCTCTCCTTGGACATGCTGAGGGAGAACGACCAGGTGGTGAGGATGCTGCGACGGATAGCCGAGCGCAACGGTCTGCGGAAAACGGCCAGGACGGAGGCTGAACCGCTGACCGACGAAGACTTGCAGGAGCATATACAAAGGCTGAAGGAGGTAGACCCAGCAGAGGTGTGGAATGCCTTCACGGCATCAAGCTACAGCCTGTTCGACTTTATCCTGCACTACGACTATAAGGCCAAGCGCTCCATCGAAGACCATGCGGCACTCTTCTGCCAGCTGGTCATCCTGCATCCCGATGAATGCCGGATGACCGGGCGATATGCCACTTACCAAAACATTGAATATCCCATCATCTATGCGAAATAACACCCAAAGAATCTACGAGCGACTGAGCCGGGGAGAGTTCCTCTCGGTGGACAGCGCAGATGCTTCAGTACGTCATTTGTACGAGGACATTGAGGAGAACCAGGACGACTATGCCGACTTCTTCAAGGAGATAGGCTTGCAGTTGGAGGCAGGTAATGGCTATTTCTATTTTTCACGAATTGGAGAAGGGCGACAGGCTATTGAGCAGAAGTTGGAAAGCTTTTCCAAGTGGCTCGACTATCTGGACTTCCTGAAGACCTACAACCAGTCGTTCACTGCCGGCTACCAGTTCCGCAAGAGTCATCTGATAGAACAGATCAGCCTCGACATCGAGCTGAAGGAGAAGGCGGGTCACCTCTATAAGAAATACGGCATGGGGTCGAACCTCGAAATCGTCAACAAACTGCTGCAGGAGATGCAGACGATGGGCTTTGCCGAGTGCATCAGCGAGCAGGACGAGACGTATAAGATAACGTCGGCCTTCCACTATGCCGAGGACTTGGTCAATATGATCCAAATAGCCAACGAAGATGAAGTACCTGAATAAAATCATATTTATCAACAGTGCCAACATCCCGTATGCCGAGATTTCGGTCGACGGCAACGTGCATTTCACGGGTACACAGGGCGTGGGCAAGAGTACGGTGCTCAGGGCGCTGCTGTTCTTCTACAATGCCGACAAGCACCGCTTGGGCATTCAGCAGGGACAGAAGTCGTTCGACGAGTTCTATTTCCGCCAGTCCAACTCGTATATCCTCTATGAAGTGATGCGCGACGGTGGAGCTTATACCATTTTAGTGAGCCGCTACCAGGGACGCGCCTCATGGCGGTTTATCGATGCGCCCTATCAGCGTGAGTGGCTCGTAGGCGACGACAAGCAGGTGCTGAGCGACTGGGTGAGAATACGTGAACGGATAGACAAAAACGTGGCGGTTTCGGCAAGAATCGACTCCGGCGTGATGTTCAAGGACATCATCTTCGGCAACACACGCGATGCCAAATTCACCCGCTACGCCATCGTGCAAAGTGCGCATTATCAGAATATCCCACGAAGCATTCAGAACGTGTTTCTGAACACCAAGCTGGATGCCGACTTTGTGAAGAACACCATCATACAGTCGATGGCCGACGAAGACGTGCCCATCGACCTGCAGACCTATCGGCGACTGGTGACCGACTTCGAGCGGGAGTATGACGAGATAGACTGTTGGTTCAGGCAGACGCGCGACGGCAGCTATCCAGTGCGCCAACAGGCATTGAAGATTGCCGAACAGGGGCGGAGAATCGTGGCACTCAACCAGCAGCTTCTTGACCTATGGCGCATGCTGAACCATGCGGTGGCAGAGAGCGAGCAGAAGATACCACTCTTGGAAACAGAAGCCGCAGAGGTGAAGGCTGACATAGAGAAGGAACGCCATCGCGAGAAAGAGCTGACGGCCGAATACGACAAGGAGAGAGACGGCCTCAACCAAGAACTGGGCGGCAAAAAGAGCAAGCTGAAGGAGATAGCTCAGGCCAGAAAAGACTTCGAGGCCATGAACATCGGCGAGAAACTGGCGTTGGCTGCACGCGAGGAAACCATCAAACAGGAGGCTGAAGACAAGCAAACACTGCTGGACGGAATCTTGAAGACGCATGCATCGATAGAAGAGAAATACAACATCGCCAAAGGGAAGCTGGAGAATGCACGTCAGGCTTTCGAGAATGCACAGAAGGAGGCTTTCTATCGTCGACAGGAATCACTACAGGCAAAGCGGATAGTACTGGAGGATGAACGCACGAAAGGCAGGAACCAGCTGATGGAATCCTTCAACAACTGGCGACATGAGTCGGACGACCGGCTGGAACTGTTGCAGAAAGACCAAAGCAGGGCCGACCAAGCGTTGAAAGAGCTGAGGCTGTGGCATCCGAAGGCCGATGACATCAAGCACGTAGTCACTCAGCTACAGCAGTTGGAGTTAGCTGCAAAAGAGAACGCAGCACGACAGACGGCAGTGAAGAGCCAGATAGCCCAGCTGACGGCAGAATATGAAATGAAGGAGGCTGAACTGAAACAGGCCTCCGAGCGGGAACAGGAACGTCTGGAAGCTCGCCGCACAGATTGCAAGGAGCAGATAGCAAAGATTGAACAGCTACTGTCGCACCTCGATGGCTCGCTGTATCAGTGGTTGACCGACCATGTGGAGGGATGGGAGAATACCATTGGCAAGGTGGCCGACGAAGAGCGGATTCTATATGCCCAAGGCTTGGAGCCATCGTTGACCAATCACCCAAACGACCAAACGATCAATCACCCAAACGACCAAACGGCCAATCACCCAAACGACCAAAGCATGTTTGGGGTGAAACTCAACCTGGATAACATTGATGCCGTGCATCGCACACCTGATGACTATCGCTCAGAGCAGAAGTCATTGGAAGAGCAGTTGCAGCAGCTGAACAGAGCGCTCAGCGGATTGCCCGTCAGCCTGCAGGAGAACATCGCGAAACTTGGAAAGAAATATGCCGAAAGGCTCAATCCGCTGCGCCAGCAGTCAACGCTGCTGAAGGTGGAGGAAGAGCAGATTCCCGTGAAGCGGCAGAACCTGCAAAACGAGCAGCACCGGTTGGAGATGGAAGAGCAGGAACTCACGGCAAAAGAAAAGACTGTCCGTGAGCGAGCCTTCAACGAAGCCTTGCTCCGTGTGCAGGCAGAAAAGGAAGCCCGCGAGAAACAGGAGGCCAAGAACAAAAAGGAACTCGGCGACTTGGACAAGACCTTCAACAAAGCATCTAAAACCCTCGATGAAGAATTGCGGGCATTCAAACAATCTCAGGCATCGGAGGCCACAGCACGCTATCAGGAGTTCGAAGTGCAGAAGGCAGAACTCGATGCACAGCAGAAAGCAGAATTGGCTGGAAAGGGCGTTGATGTGAATCTGCTGGAGCAATATCGCAAGGCGTTGGAGGAGCTGCAGCGACTGTTGAATCAGATTGAGGCAGAACGTCCTACGGTCATCAGATACCGCGATGCGGAGCAAAACCTCTTTGCCAAGGAACCAGAGATACGCAAGAGCATCAAGGACATTGAACAGCAACTCGCCATGATGCGCCAACGCTATGAGGACAAGCGGGCGCGCATCGGGAAGAAGCGGCAGGAACAAGAAGAGCGGCAGAGGCAGGTGCTACAGGAACTGACGCACCGCCGCGAGGGCCTGAACCAGTATCATCAAGTGGTGGAGAACGAGCATCTGGTGCCTGACACGTTCCTGTCCGACAACAAGACCAAAGAGACGTCACACGACTGTCAGCAGCTGCTGAGCCAGCTGCGAGGCACGGTGAACCAAAAACGAGAGACGATGGACAAGTTGAAAGACATCGTCGTCAACTTCAACCGCAAC
>JAILFU010000215.1 GCA_024697405.1 Prevotella sp. | reverse complement strand
CCCATGGTGAAGAAGTCGCGTAGGTGGATGGCCTTGTCAAGCTCGATGTTCAGCCCCTCCTTCGTTCCGGGAACGAACAGGTTGGAGTCGAACTCCTTCTCCAGCTCGTGCATCTTCTTCAGGCCCGTCTTCAGGCCCTCGGCAGTGCGGCCCATGCCCACATACTCCCACATGATGTGTCCCAGCTCCTTGTGGATGGAGTCGACAGAGCGCTTGCCCTTGATGTTCAGCAGGCGGTCCATCTCTGCGTCAACAGCCTTCTCGGCAGCGGCGAACTCAGGCAGGTCGGTGGAGACTTTCGGCCACACAGCCTGGTCGGCCAGATAGTTCTGGATGGTGTAGGGCAGCACGAAGTATCCATCGGCCAGACCCTGCATCAGTGCGGAAGCACCCAGACGGTTGGCACCGTGGTCAGAGAAGTTGCACTCGCCGATAGCGAACAGGCCGGGGATAGATGTCTGCAGCTCGTAGTCTACCCATATGCCGCCCATGGTGTAGTGGATGGCGGGATAGATCATCATCGGCTTGTAGTACTTCACGCCGTTAATCTCGTTAGCCAGGTCGCCGGGGAACACGTCGGTAATCTCCTCATACATCTCGAAGAGGTTGCCATAGCGCTGCATGATGATGTCGAGGCCCAGGCGGTTGATAGACTCCGAGAAGTCTAGGAACACGGCCAGGCCGGTGTTGTTCACGCCGAAGCCCTTGTCGCAGCGCTCCTTGGCGGCACGCGAAGCCACGTCGCGGGGAACGAGGTTACCGAATGCGGGATAGCGGCGCTCCAGATAGTAGTCGCGGTCCTCCTCGGGAATCTCCCATCCCTGCTTTGTTCCTGCCTGCAGCGCCTTGGCATCCTCAATCTTCTTGGGCACCCAGATACGTCCGTCGTTACGCAGCGACTCCGACATCAGCGTCAGCTTCGACTGCTTGTCGCCGTGAACGGGGATGCAGGTGGGGTGAATCTGCACGTACGAGGGATTTGCGAAGTAGGCACCCTTGCGGTAGCACTGCACGGCAGCCGAGCAGTTGCAGCCCATGGCGTTGGTACTCAGGAAGTAAGTGTTGCCGTAGCCGCCGGTAGCGATGACCACAGCGTTAGCGCTGAAGCGCACCAGCTTGCCTGTCGTCAGGTCCTTGGCGATGATGCCACGTGCGCGACCGTCGACGATGACCACGTCTTCCATCTCGTAGCGGGTGTAGAGCTTCACCTTGCCGGCCTTCACCTGGCAGCTCAGCGAGCTGTAGGCACCGAGCAGCAGCTGCTGACCCGTCTGGCCCTTGGCATAGAACGTACGGCTCACCTGTGCACCACCGAACGAGCGGTTGGCCAGCATGCCGCCATACTCACGTGCAAAGGGAACGCCCTGAGCCACGCACTGGTCGATAATGTTGTTAGAGACCTCAGCCAGACGATAGACGTTGGCCTCACGGGCACGATAGTCACCACCCTTCACGGTGTCGTAGAACAGACGATAGACCGAGTCACCATCGTTCTGATAGCACTTGGCGGCGTTGATACCACCCTGGGCGGCGATGGAGTGGGCGCGACGGGGAGAGTCCTGAATACACAGGTTGATGACGTTGAAGCCCATCTCGCCGAGCGAAGCAGCTGCCGAAGCACCGGCCAGACCCGTACCTACGACGATGACATCCAGCTTTAATTTGTTTTTGGGGTTCACCAGGCGCTGGTGAGCTTTATACTCCTTCCATTTCTCTGCTACTGGTCCCTCAGGTATTCTTGAATTAATTGTCTTAGCCATAATTCTTTTTCTTTCTTTTTTGGTTTTTGGGGTTGTTGCGATGATATCGCAACATACTGAACATTAACAGCAGCTGTGGCCGCAAGAGCCGTCACAGAGGCTGGGAGCGCAGCCGAAGGCGAAGGCCAGCACCACCACGAGGAAGCCGAGCATGAGCAGGGTAACATAGATGAGTCCAATCATCTTCCAGCGGCAGAACCATGTCTTGCCACTCCATCCCAGAGTCTGCAAAGCGCTCCAGAAGCCGTGGGTGAGGTGGAGCCAGATGGCCACAATCCAAATAACATAAAGCACCACATAGACTGGGCACGAGAAGGTCTCCACAATCCAGCCAAAGCCATCGCCGGGTGCATGTGCCAGCCCTTCGATGCCGAACAGCTCGGCGAACATCATGTTGTACCAGAAGTTGAACAGGTGCAGCAACAGGCCGAGCAGGATAATGATTCCCAGCACGAGCATGTTCTTCGAAGCCCACTCCACCTTGCCGGCATTCACCGTCGTGGGCACTTCGTAGCGGTTATCGCCGCGTGCCTTACGGTTCTGGATGGTAAGGATAAATGCGTACACGATGTGCACCACGGCCAGGAAGGCCAGACCCAACGTTGCCACCACCGCATACCAGTTGGCACCCAGGAGCTCACAAATCGTGTTGTAAGCCTCGCCTGAGAACAGCGCCACAATGTTCATGCAACAGTGGAACGTCAAAAACAAGATCAGCGAGATGCCTGTTACCGACATCACCACTTTTCTACCAATTGATGAATTGATTAACCACATAAACTGTTGATTTTAAATGAATTATTATTTTAATTAGATTTAATCGCCAGCAAGATTCCGACCCTCCCGGACCAGAAAAATACTTAAAAGTGAGTACGCACGCGCGTATTAGGCCACAAAATTAACAAAAAATAATGAAACCCCCAAACGTTTGCAGGAAAAAAACGCATTATTTCTTCAGAGCGTCCCGCCACGTGCCCGGCACGAAGACCGGCGGCAGGGGGCGCAGCCACTCTTTTTCCCGCTCGTCGCCAAGCTTTCCGCCGTCGGTGCTTCTGGCGCCGGCTGAGGTCAGCGACTCCACATACTGCTGAAGTCCTTTCTTGTCGAAACGGACGAAGGTCTCATAGTCATACTTCCAGTTTTTGCCTTCCGACTCCTGCATCACATATTTGCTGCTCTCCATCTCGACGATGCCCGACGTCTCAAAGCCTGTATAAAAGCGCCTGATCTGAGCATGCGGAATAATCATGAACTGCACCTCCTGGAGTTTGTAGGTAACATCAAGCGACGGCACCATCTTGTCACCTTCATAAGAAAAAGTATGCCTCAAGACAGGGTAGCCCGTTGTGATAGGTATCTGGACCACACTTCCGTCGGTCTTCTCAATATACAGCATCGCCTGAGAGACATCTTTTGCACAGACGCTCGCAGGCAGCAACAACAATAGTAGCAACCATCTTCTGACGCTGCGACATATATTCGTTTTTCCCATAGTAATAATATTTATAAATGATGCTGCAAATATACAACTTTTTCCTGAAACTTCCAACTATTTTGCTGTTTTTTTGACGCAACTATATAGCAGTTTATCCATTTGTGAACTGCCGCTCCCCTCCTTTTGAGGGGATGGGCAGGGGAGTGAGCAGCCGCCCCCCCTCAAGGGGAGGGGCAGGGGTGGGGGGCTGTAATATCCCTCAGCGAATCTGTTATTGTCTGTGTTTTCTCGGCGGAAAAAGTTAGAGACCCCACCCCTACCCCTCCCCTTGAAGGGAGGGGAGCGCCCTGCGGAATAATTGATTCAGTTTCAACTGCTATATCGTTTCCTTTTTAGTTATATATTAAGCAATCATCGTTTTTTCGAGCTACAGGCGCTACTTTGATGTCTAACCTACTAGCCCTCATGCCGTTGTCTGTAGCTACAACGGTCGTTTTGGAGCTACTCTAGTAGCTACAGTGACGCTGCCGATAGAAAACAGACCTCGTAACAGACAAAAAATTTGGGCAATGATATAACAGCTGACCCTGGACTTCTCCGGCGGTAGCCACTCCCCTCCCCTCAAGGGGAGGGGGAGGGGTGGGGTCTCTAATATCCTACAGCGAATCTGTTATCGTCTGTGTTTTCTCCGTGGAAATAGTTAGAGACCCCACCCCTACCCCTCCCCTCGAGGGGAGGGGAGCGGCTACCGCCTGAAAAGTAAATTCAGGTCAACTGCTATATTGTTGCCAAAATTTGTCCCAAGCCTTGGGACGAAAAAACGGCGGCAGTATTTTTCCAAACGGCGGCAGTATTTTTCCAAACGGCGGCAGTATTTTCCCAAACGGCGGCAGTATTTTTCCCAAAGGCAGCGGTGTATGCCATTGGCACCTCTGTAGCTACTAAAGTAGCGCCAAAACGACTGCTGTAGCTACCGACAACGGCTTGCAAACCAGCAAGCTAGATGTCAAAGTAGCGCCTGTAGCTCGATTTTCTCGCGCGCGTATTACGCGCGCGCGCGAGGCAGCAAAACCGCCCCCCAACCATTGATGGCTGCGGGGCGGCTAACAGACAGTATAAAAATATAACTAACGGGATTACTTTGCCTTGAAGTGCCAGTAGGTAGCTTCACCCCAGCTACCATTGGTGCTGAAGTCACCACCGTCAGGATAGACGAGGCACATCTTGCTGTTGGTCAGATAGACCACCTCGAACTTGGTAGGCATGTTGCCGCCAGAGTTGATTTCGAAGGGCCAGAGGATGGTGCCGGCCGTGGTGTTCAGATCGGCCACCTTCCATGGGTTGCCGTCAATCACGTCGAAGGAGTAGGTACCCTTGTTGATGACGGAGCCGTCGGCAGCGTGGCGGGTGATGTTGCCGTTAGCATCGAGTGTGAAGTAAGCGTTGGGACCCTCGTCGCCGTTCAGCGCACCGGTGTTGCTGTGATTCACCTGTCCGGCGAACTCTTCCTCGGTCACAACACCCCACCACTGTCCTTCGTGGCCGGTACCTACCTTTGCACCTTCACCGCCGCAGTAACCCATGTTACCCCATACGGTGTTCGTACCGTCGTAGTCCCAGGTCCAGTCCTTGGAAGCGGTCTTGCCGTAGCCCAGAGCCATGCCCTCGACGTCGCTGTCGCTGTAGAAGTGCCAGAAGGTGGCTTCACCCCAGCCGCCCAGGCCGTCGTATGCACCGCCGTCAGGATAGACGAGCGTCATCTTGTCGGGAGTCAGGTAGACAATCTCGTACTCGCCGGGAATGTTACCTCCGGAGTTAATCTCATACGGCCAGAGGATGGCCTTGGTCTTCAGCAGACCCTTGCGCCACTCACCGTTGGGGTCATAGCCTACCACGCTGTAAGAGTCGGACTGATAGGCTTCGCCATTTTCGTTATAGCAAACCACCTTGTTGTCCTCGTCAAACTCCATCCAAGCGTTCAGGCCCTCGCCGTGGTAGGCACCGTCATGGGAATGATTCAGCTGGCCTGCGAAGTCCTCGTCGCTGGTCATGCCCCACCACTGTGCACCGCCACCATCAATGCCAATGGCGGAGCCATTGCCACCAGAGTAACCCATGTTACCCCAGAAGGCGCCGGTGATTGAAGTATCCCACTTCCAGCGCTTCTTGCCGTAGGAATCGCTGGCCAGGAGACGAATCTCCGGGTCGAGGTCCTGCTTGACGAAGACGTTGTAGGTCTTGGAAATCTTTGACACAGAGCCGTCGGAGTTGACCACACGTACGAAGAACGTCTGGTTGGGGTCGGAGCCGCGCTTAGGCAGGAGTACGAACGAGCCGCTGCTGCCATGAGCCAGCACGTTCTCTTCGCCGCTGGCGAGGATGTTGTAGAAAGCCACTTCCGTTGCAGGGCTGGTGGTATAGCTGAAGTAGTTGCCGTCGGCAGCTGGGTTGCCGGCTACGTCGGCCTGGACAATCTTCAGGCATCCCTCGATGGCAGACTCAGAGACGTAGTTCAGCTCCAAGTCCTTCGACTCTTTCTCGGGATCGCACGCTGTCAGGACGGCCAGACCCATTGCGAATAATAATATTGATTTTTTCATATTGCTATTCTCTTTTTAGTTTGGTAAATTAATAGACAGGAGTACCCGTGATGTTAGCCTCGGGAACGCTGCTTCCCCATCCAGGATTCTGCTTGAGGATGTTCTCGTCGCCAACGTTGTTGATCTGTGTGGGAGGAATCTGCAGGAAGCCGTCGGTCTGGGCGTAGCGCTTGGCCCAGCTGCAGGTGGCATGCTTCATCACCGTCCAGCGCTGCGTGTAGTTCACACGGCTGCCGTTCTGGCGCTCCAGTGCCTTGGCGGCCTCACAGCCTTCGCCGCCATCCTTGCCCGACCAGCGGCGCAAGTCGTTGAAGCGCAGACCTTCGCCGGCCAGCTCAAAGCGGCGCTCGTTCTTGATGTTCTGCCAGCTGTAGGTGGTGGCAGCCAGTCCTGCGCGTGCGCGAACCTTATTCATCTGTGTGGCGTCACCCGTCAGCTCGGTCTGCATGAGCATCACGTCAGCCAGACGCAGCAGCATGATGTCGGCGAAGTGGTCGCCCTGGAACGAGTTGCCGTTGTTGTTGGCGTCGTCGGTATTCTTCGTACGGTAGACACCCCACCAGGTATAGACGCTGCTGTGGTCATCCCACGCGGTCTCTGAGCAGGTGACGGGCATCCACTTCTTGTTGTAGTAGCCGGCATCCTCCGAGCAGCTGGTGGTGAAGACAAACTTCTCGCAGTCGTTGGGAGCATCGAGGATGGTAGCCTTCTTGCGGGGGTCGGCGTCGCTCCAGTCGTCCCAGAGGTTGGCGTTGATGGTGCCCTGGCCCCAGCCCTGTCCGAAGGGATAGGTGTTCAGGTCGCCATTGGCAGTGCCGGCACCGTCATCGTCGCAGCGCAGACCCAGATAGAGGGAAGCCTGGTTGACGAAGCCCATGCCGATGGTGCCGTTCCACGAACCAGAGTTCATGAACTGCACCTGGAACATCTCTTCCTCGTTGCCATTGCCTGCCCACACCTTGTTGGCGGCTTTCAGGTCGGCCACATAGGCATAGTCATTGATGGTGTATTCGTTGGTGTACTGCCACAGCAGACGGTAATCCTCCACGAGCTTGTAGCCGCCGTTGTTGATGGCATCGTTCAGATAGTCGATGACTTTCTGCTTGCTCAGCGGACCGGTGACACCCTCCTGCGCAGGCAGCTCCACGTCGGCCAGGTTGGCGGTAGCCAGCTCACCGGCCTTCTTGTAGAAGCCCTCGTAGAACATGTAGGCACGAGCCAGGTAGCCCTCGGCGGCACCCTTCGTGGCGTGTCCGTCGCCACGGGTGGTGGCACCGTGCTGCATCAGCTCGGCAGCACTGACGAAGTCGGCTAGGATGTGGGGATAGATGACGGTCTCAGCATCCTGCTGGGGGCAGGGATCGGGAGCGGCAGCAGCCCAATAGGCGGGGATGTTGCCCCAGAACTGCGAGCCCCAGAGGTAGAACAGGCCGCGCATGAAGTAGGCCTCGCCCAGCAGCTGGTTGCGGGTCTTCTCCTGACCCGTCCAGTCGAAGGCGTCCACGGCATAGATGATGGCGCTGGCGCGGGCAATACCCACGAAGGTGTTGTGCCAGGCAGCGTCGAAAAGACCGTCTTTGTTCGTTGTCAGGTGGCCGATGGCATGTGCCTCGACGTCGCCCGTGCCGCCGGCGCCGTTGGCATCGTCAGACATGATGTAAGGAACGAGCCAGGGCGACTGCAAGGGGTCGTTGCCAAACTGGTTCATCACACCATAGAGTGCGGCCAGCTCCTTATTCAGGTCGGCAGCCGAAGCCGGATAGTTAGAGGTATTGGCCTCGGTGTAGTTGGAAGAATCGAGGAAGTCCTCGCACGAAGTGAAGGCGAAGGCAGCCGCGATTGCCATAAAAAATATTTTTTTCATACTCTTATAGTTTCTGAATTTGTAGGTTTATAAGTTTATGAGTTACTTCACTTCAGAGATGATGACCGAGCGCGAGAGCTGCTCGTCGTTCATGTACATGTAGTCCACGCCGCCCTTGGAGTCCTTCACGAGCTGTGAGGGATTGACACCATACTGGTTGACAAGGATGTTGTAGACGTTCTGAGTGCGGCCGCTGGCCAGCTGGGCATTGCCCTCGGGCGTGCCGGTCTGCTTGTCGGCATAGCCGATGACGCTGAACTTCTTCTCAGGCGTGGCCTTGATCATCTTGGCCACGGTCTCCAGGTTCACCTTCTCACGGTTCACCACGTCGGTGGTGTTCACCACGAAGTTCACCAGATAGGGGAAGGTGACGATGCGGCTGTTGTCGACAATCTCCTTCTCGGGCTTGCGGGCCTTCAGGGCGTCGTTCTCAGCACGCAGGCGGTTGAGCTCGCTGTTCAGGCGGTCCAGCTCGGCGCTGTTGTCATAGGTCGGAGTGACGGCCAGGGGGGCAACAGTCTTGGGAGTCTCCTTCGAGCCCTTGAAGGTGATGCTGGCACCTACGAGGAAAGTGCGGGCAGCGGGATAGAGACCTACGTCGATGCCACGGATGAAGTTCTGGTTGTCAGTACTTTTACCACCGTCAGAGGAGCACTCGGGATCCACGCCCGTGTAGCCGGTGAAGGTGTAGAGGTTCTGAGCCTGCACGTAGAGGCGGAACTTCGAGAAAAGGTTCTGGTTCTTCAGCAGCGTCTTGGTAAAGTCGTAGCCCAGGGTCACGTTCTGAATCTTGAAGTAGTCGGCATCCTGCATGTAGAGGTCGCTGACCCACTGGTTGGCCTCGCCGCCCACGAGCAGGCGGGGACGCTCGTTGTTGGTGCCCTCACCGTGCCAGCGGTCGAAGGCATCCACGGTATAGCTGTCGTAGGGATGAGCGAGCAGGGCGGTGCGGTAGCACTGCATAATCTGCTGTCCGAAGGCACCGAAGCCGGTCACACCGAGGTCCAGGCCCTTCCACTCGAAGCCCAGGTTCACACCGAGGGTAACGTCGGGATGAGGATTGCCGATGTCGTGGCGGTCCTTGTCGTAGTTGATGATGCCGTCGTGGTCGAAGTCGTCCCAGATGGGATCGCCGGGCTGTGCATTGTCGAGCACGGCCTTACCGGCTTTGCGGGCGTCGGCAATCTGCTGGAAGTTCTGCCAGATGCCGCTGTGGCTCATGCCGTAGAAGTAGCCGATGGGGTGGCCCTTCTCCACAATCGACACGTAGCTGGAGTTCTGGAACAGGGTGCTGCCATACTTGCTGTCGTCGTTACCGATACGGCCAACGCCGTCAGGACCGGCGGCAACAGCCAGACGGGTGACCTCGTTCTTGTTCGTAGCGAAGTTCACACCCACGTTGTAGTTGAAGTCCTTGCCAATCTGGTCACGCCAGTTCAGACCGACCTCAAAACCGGTATTCTCAATGTCACCACCGTTGATGTAGGCAGGCTCCTCATAGCCTAGCACCTCGTTCATAGGAGCCTGGACGAGCCAGTCCTTCGTGGTCTTCTTATACCAGTCGAAAGCCAGACACAGACGGCCGCCGATGAAGCGTGCGTCAAGACCGATGTTCAGCTGCTCAGAGGTCTCCCAAGTGACGTCCTCGTTGGGCACGTTCTTGGCGTAGGCACCTGTCTGATAGACGTTCGAGCTGACGGTGTTGAACATGTCGCTGGAGAACTTGTAGCCGTAGTCAGGATAGCCTGTGGGCGAGAAGCCGATGTTCGACAGATAGTAGAAGTTGCCAATCTGGCAGTTACCGTTCTGACCCCAGCTGGCGCGCAGCTTCAGGAAGTCGATGATGCCAGCAGCACCCTGCATGAAATTCTCGTTGCTGATGACCCAGCCGGCAGATACTGAGGGGAAGTAGCCCCAGCGCTTGCCACGCTTGAAGTTGGAGCTGCCGTCGGCACGGAGAATGGCCGTCAGCATGTACTTCTCGTCGTAGTTCCAGTTCAGACGTCCGAAGAACGAGGCGATGCTGCCCTGACGGGGGTTGTCATAGCCTGAGTGGCCCGTCATGTACTGCTGCTCGTAGTTGGTGGGGATATTGTAGTACCAGCCGTTGAGCACCAGGGAGTTCAGGTTTTCCTCACCCACGGTGAAGTTGTTGCTCATACCCATGCTCCACTGCGAACGCTCGATGCTCTGACCCACCAGCACGTCGATGGCGTGCTTGCCAATCATAGGCAGGACGTAGCTCAGGGTGTTCTCCATCGTGAAGCTGGAGCTTTCATAGGCACCCATGTTCATGCCGTAGTTGGCATTCTGATAGGTAAAGTTCTTGCTGAAAGGCGCCTTCATGTCGCGGCTGTAGCTTGAGCTGTAGCCGGTGTTGAACTGTCCACGGTACTTCAGGTTCTTGATAGGCTCCAGAATCCAGTAGATGGTGGCACCCACGCCGAAGTCGCGGTTCTTGTTGATGGAGTTGTAGTCACCGGCCATGAAGGCATTCAGCGGGTGCTTGTAGATATTGTTGCTGTAGCCTGCACCGTTGGCCTTATAGTTGGCCATGGTGCCGTCGGCATTGTAAGCCTCCACCAGCGGGCTGGAGTTGTAGGCATCCTGCATGATGTTCCAGTAGCCGTTGCCCTCAGCCAGGTCGTGTGAGCGGTGATACCAGTAGCTCACGTTCTCGCCGATGGTCAGCAGGTCGTGGGTCTTGGCCTTCAGCAGCACGTGCTCGGAGTTGATGCGGCCGCCGTAGCGCTTGTAGTTAGAGGCATTGCTGCCGCCCATGACACCCTCGTTCGAGCTGTAGTTCAAGCTCATGCTGAACTTCGAGCGCTCAGTACCGCCGCTGAGTGTCACAGCGTGGCTGAACTGCAGGGCGTTCTTGTTCTCATACTCCTTGAACCAGTCGGTGCCTTCCCATCCGGCAGCCACCTTGTCGAGGATGCGCTGCGGCACGATGGAGGGCCAGTTGGTGGCCGTACCGTAGGTGTTGAAGTTGGTCTCGTTGATGAGCTGCATGTACTGCTGGGCATTCACCACGCCGGGCACCTTGTAGGCATTCGACCAGCCTACGTAGCCGTCGTAGTTCACGTTGAGTGCGCCTGCCTTACCCTGCTTCGTGGTGACCAGGATGACACCGTTGGCAGCACGGGCACCATAGATGGCTGCCGAAGCAGCATCCTTCAGCACGTCGATGCTCTCGATGTCGTTGGGGTTCAGGCCGTTCAGACCGTTGTCGGCCGTACCGGCATTGATACCGTCGATGATGAGCAACGGAGAAGAAGTACCGATGGTACCCACACCACGGATGTTCACCTTGAAGCCCTTACCCGGCTGGGTGGAGCTCTGGGCGATGTTCACACCGGGGCTTGAAGCCTGCATGGCGGACAGGGCGTTGGTGGTGTTGAGCTTGGCAATGTCCTCGCCCTTCACCTGCACCGTGGCACCGGTGACCAGCTTTTTCTTCTGCACGCCGTAACCCACGACGACGACCTCCTCCAGCGAGTTGGCATCTTCACGCAGGGTGACGTTGTACACCTGCTGCGAGCCCACCCTGATCTCCTGCTTCTCGTAGCCGATGTAGGAGATGACGAGTGTGGCGCCCGGGCTGACGTTCAGGGAGAAGTTACCGTCGAAATCGGTAACGGCACCGTTAGAGGTGCCTTTCTCCATGACGCTGGCTCCGATGATGGGACCCATGGCGTCGCTCACAGTACCAGTAACTTTTTTCGTCTGCTGCTGAACTTCCTGAACGCCTGGCTCAGGACCTGCAGCGGCAGCTGCCAGCGGGCACATCCCCCCGATGAGAGAGAATGCTCCCATGAGCAGCGCAGTTTTCCTAAAAGTTTTCTTCATACTTAGTATTTAGTTAATAATAAAAAAAATAGTTTACATCTTGTGACTGGACACAATACGACCACTGCCTAGTATTTGCCGATGCAAAGATAATATAAAAGAATGAATTGGCGTGCTTTTTCTTGGAGAAAATTTTAATTATTATTTGTTAAAGACTGCTTTTGGGCAAAAAAGTATCATAGTTAAAACCACTGCATCAACGTGCGGAGGTAGGCGGTAAGCTCGGCTGCCATTTTCTCGTGCTGCCAAATGGAGGGATGCCAGTCGGCACCGTACTTCAGCGAGCCGTCGCTGAAGGAGAAATTAAAGCGATAGACTTCCGCGTCGCCGTCACGGTGAGCCTTCTCCGCCACTTCGTCGAGTATTTCCTGGCAAATCTGCTCTTGCTTTCCGCCCAGCATCGAGCCGCAAAGGAATACAATCTTTGCCTTTGGATTATGGCTGCGCACCATCTTGAGCAGACGCTGATAGCCCTGCCGGAGCAGATTCAAGTCGTAGTTGGGGGTGGAGAGGTCGTTGGTACCCAGGTTGATGCATACCAGGTCGGGCTGGAAACGGCTGAAGTCCCACTTCTCAGCATCGAAGCCGCCCTGCTGGCGCTGGCTGGCCTGGAGGGCATAGCCCGTATATTCATACTGGACAGGCATGTGCGACTCGGGGTTGCCCGTCTTCGGACCGTTGTAGTTGCGATAGGCGCCGATGCCGCTGCGGGCTACAATATGGGCACGGGCACCGAGGGCACGGGCCGTCAGCTGGGCATAGCCGAAGTAGTGGTTCTCGGTCTCATACTGGAAATGGTCGCCTTCATGGGTGGACTCGTTGCCGTAGGCACAGGTGATGCTGTTGCCGATGAACTCGATGGTGCGGGCTGGAAGGGCGGGAGCAGCGCAGACAGGGCCGTCGAAGACGAAGCCCCAGAACTCCGGCCGCAGCTCATAGCCCTCGATGATGTACATCAGCCTTACGGTATGTAGGGCACGGGGCAGGGCGGTGCAGAGCGTCACCACCGAGTCGCGCTGACCACGGAACGCCACCTTGAACGGCTCGGCCTCGTCAATCTGTGCCATGAAATAGCCGCTGCCGGGCTTGCAGATGAGCTTGGCGCTGGTGCCCTCAAAGGCGGTGTTAATCTGCACGCCGGGATAGTTCCACGCCGGGCGTTCAGGATTCAGGAACGAGATGCGGCCCACATACTGGATGTGGCTGTCGGTGGGCTTGACCACATTGCCTTTGATGGGCAGGGTGTGCTGGGCACTGACGCTCTGCGCCTGGAAAAGAAGCCCACAGAGGCAACCGACAAAAACTTTCAGCCAAGTGGCTTTTACTGGGAAGAACACCTTTTTCATTTGATGACGGGGATAGTTATTTTCTGTTTGAGGTTTCGCTGGCGGTCAGTGACGGTCAGGGTGACGTTTCCCTCTTCTGTTCCTGCCTGGACAACGACGACAAGCTGGCCGCTGAAGAGCTTCATCGTGGGCTGGGTGAAAGGCTCCAGCGAGGTGGCATCGCCATTGCAGACAGCGCGGAAGGTGCCCGCGCCCTCGACATCGAAGGTCAGCTGGTCGGCAGCATCGGGGATGAGCACGCCGTTCTTATCTTCCAAAGAGACTGTGACAAAGGCCAGGTCCTGGCCGTCGGCAACAAGCCCTCCGACAGCCCCTCCCCCAGAGAGAGACTTCCCCCCGTTGTTTACAGCAGCACCGCCCGTTCCGTCGCCCTTTACAGCAGCACCCACCGCTCCGTCGCCCTTTACTGCGACGCCGTCGCAGTAGAAAGGCCCAGCCTGCGTCCAGACATCTAGCTGCAGGTGGTGGGGCTTACCGGCAGTGCGCCGGGTCTCCTGACCAGCGGCTTTCCCTTCTTCGTCATAGACCACCACCTTCAGCTCGCCTGGCTCGTACTTCACGTCGTTCCAGCGAAGGCGGTAGCGGTCGAGCCTTCCGTCCCCAGCTTTCGCCTTCCTGACGCGCCCCTGGCTCTTGCCATTCACAAACAGCTCGGCCTCAGGATAGTCCGTATAGCAGTAGACGGGCGTCACCTGCCCCTTGCGCCCCGGCCAAGTCCAGTGGGGCAGCAGGTGGATGGTGTGCTTGTCCTTGTTCCAGTGGGAGCGGTAGAGCCAGTAGCGGTCCTTGGGCAGCCCGGCCAGGTCGCAGATGCCGAAATAGCTGCTGCGCGAAGGCCAGTACTCGTCGTAGGGCGTCGGCTCACCCAGATAGTCGAAGCCTGTCCACACAAATTCGCCGATGACCCACGGATAGTCGTCCTGCCACACCCAGTCATCGTCGGGCAGGTTCGACCACGAACAATACTCCACGTCATAGCTGGAGCACTGGCCGTCGGCCGTCTTGATGGCGTTCGGGTCGTAGCCTGGTGCCCATGACGCATAGCGTGAGTTGTCTGTCACTTCCACGGGGAACTTATAGATGCCGCGCGACGAAACTGTCGAGGCGGTTTCAGAGCCTAGCAGGAATCCCTGGGGCAGCTGTCTGATGCTGTTCTGATATTTCTGCACACGATAGTTGAAGCCAGGCACGTCCATAGCCTGGGCCATACCACAGTTGATGGAAGCCTCAGCATGATCCATACCCTGTGTTACAGGGCGAGAGGGGTCGAGCGAATGGATAAGTCCCTGCAAGCGGATGCTGATGAGGCGTCCCTCCTCGCTGCCCTGCTCGGGAATCTCGTTGCCTATGCTCCACATCACGATGGAGGGATGGTTGCGGTTGGCCTTCACCAGATTGGTGATGTCGCGGTCGGCCCACTCATGGAAGAAGCGGGCGTAGCCGTTCTTGCATTTGGCTCTGGCCCACATGTCGAAGCTCTCGGCCATGACCATCATGCCCAGCGAGTCGCAGACATCCATCTGCAGCTGGCTCGGCATGTTGTGCGCCGTGCGGATGGCATCGCAGCCCATCTCCTTCAGGATTTTTATCTGGCGGACGAGGGCGGCCTTGTTCACAGCGGCCCCGAGCGGGCCGAGGTCGTGGTGCAGACAGACGCCACGCAGCTTGCGCGTCACGCCGTTCAGCTGGAAGCCGTGCTCCTTCGACACCCTGACGGTGCGGAGGCCCACGTTGATGGTCTTCTCATCGAGCACTTTGCCGAAATCGTCGTAAGCCGAAGAGTTGCCCTTGCCGTCGAAGAGGGTCGCGCGTACCTTATATAAATAGGGGGTCTCCGGCGTCCACAATTTGGCATTGGGAATGATAAAACTGCCAACGGCCTTGTCGCCACGCATAGGAGCGGCAGAGCCACCGCTCTCCTTGCCGTCGGGGTCGATGAGCGTCAGCACCACTGGCTTGCCTTTCCCGCCACCGACGACAGGCACCTCCACGACGAACCTGGTCAAGTCTCTTCCGCTCCGCTGATTATAATGAAGCTCCGTCGTAGTGGTGATGCCCCACTCGTCGATGCGCGCCTGCTGCGGCGTAAGGATGAGCGTCACAGGACGGTAGATGCCGGCGCCGGGATACCAGCGTGAGCTCTCCTCAATGTTTTTCAGGCTGACCTCCATGAGGTTCTCGCCTGGCTTTACGAAGTCTGTGATGTCTATGCGGAACGTGTTGTAGCCATAAGCCCAATAGCCGGCTTCCCGGCCATTGATGCTGACCGTAGGCTCGGCCATTGCACCGTCGAACAGCAGTTCTGCGTGGCCGTTAAAGTCAGAGGGAATGGAGAAATGCCGCTTGTAGTAACCCTCGCCAATCCAGGGCAGGGCACCAGACCGCCCGCTTTTCTCGGTGGCCTCTGTCTCTCCGTTCTGCTCGATGGCCACCGTCTGCAGGTCCCATTTCTTGTCGAAGGGTCCGCTGATGGCCCAGTCGTGGGGCACAGTCACCTGTTCCCATGATTTCTGGTCGTGTGAGAACTGCCAGTTGTCGCTAAGGACAATTTCCTGTCGTTGGCTCCACGCCGTGGTGGCAGACAGGAGCAAGCATGCTGTTAGTAGTCGTTTCATGATATTGGTTTTCTAAGTACGGGCCGCCGGAAACATTTCCGGCGGCCCGTATAAATTATCTGGACACACTTAGTTGTACTTCAGAATCTGTCCTGGCTTCAGCACCGTCTTCTTGGTGATGCGGTTCAGCTTGCAGATAGCATCCACAGTAGTGCCATGTCTGCGGGCAATAGCGGAAAGCGTCTCGCCGCGCTGCACCTTGTGGTAGGCACCCTGCTGTGACTGCTTGCGGGAGGAGCGAGCCGTCTGCTTCGACTGCTTCTGGCTCTTCTGCTTGGCCAGCTGAGCATAGTCGGTGGGATCCTCCCCACCCTGTCCGCTGACACCGCGCAGGCGGGTGGCCACGATGCTCTCCTTATTATAGGTAGCCTTGCGGAACATGTAGTAGTCGCCCACCACGTCCTGATTATGGAAGTCGAACATAAGAGCCGGGTTCAGCGCCGTGCCACAGAGGCGGGTTTCAAAATGCAGGTGCGAACCTGTGCTACGTCCCGTGGAGCCACCCAGACCGATGGGCTCGCCGGCACGTACTTCCTGGTTTTCACTGACCAGCTGCTTCGACATGTGGCCATAGATGGTCTCCAGCCCATTGGGATGGCGGATCACCACATACTTACCATAGCCTTTCGGCTCAAAGCGCACGATGCGTACCTTTCCGCTGAAGGCGGCCACAATGGTGTCGCCTGTGTTCAGCTTGATGTCCAGACCCTTATGCTGGCGTCCCCAGCGGGCCCCGAAGTTCGAGGTGATGATACGGCTGGGGGTAGGCATGGCAAAGTCGCGTAAATCAATAAGGAGACTATCGGGAAGTGTCGTCTGATGGCTGGAATACATGTTGTTCCAGTCGTCGTAGAGCTGTGCCACAGACGACTGCTGCACGACCTCGCTCTCCAGCATCTGGTTCAACTGGATGGAGTCGATGGCGCGCATCTTTCGGTCAATGGGAGCCTGATTGGCCAGGAGATCTTGTGCTGCCGCAGGCATCACTGCCGTCAGCGAGAGAGCCACCAGGGCGATTTTCTTAAGATTTTTCAGCATTTGTTACCTGTTAATATTTAATTTTCAGAAAGCTTTTAGCGGAAATTCGGTGCAAAGTTACAAAAAATAATCCGACGAGCCACATATTCCTTTATTTTTTTGGGTACTTTTAACACTAAATAAAAAAAAAGTAGTAATTTTGCAGACTGAAACGAAAAAGGACTAAACACAACAAAGACGAGAATGGACAAAAGAGCGAATTTCGGCAGCCGCCTGGGAATCATCCTGGCAACGGCAGGCTCGGCAGTAGGATTGGGCAACGTCTGGCGATTCCCCACGATGACCGGTGAGAACGGCGGAGCCGCCTTTATTCTCATATACATTGTGTGCGTGTTGCTGCTGGGTGTCCCCTGCATGCTGAGCGAGTTTATCATCGGGCGCAGGGCGCAAGCCAACACAGCCCGCGCCTACTCCCGCCTGGCGGGTGGCAGCCCGTGGCGCTTCATCGGCTACTTCGGCGTGTTCACCGGCTTTATGATAGCTGGCTACTACTGTGTGGTGAGCGGCTGGTGCCTGCAATATGTCTATGCCTCCGTAACAGGCCAGCTGGAAGGTGACCCAGCCTATGTGACGCAGTATTTTGACGACTTCTCCACAAACCCGTGGAAGCCCGTCGTGTGGCTGGTGACGTTTTTCCTGATTACGCACTTCGTCATTGTCCGAGGTGTGGAAAAGGGCATTGAGAAGGCATCGAAGCTGATGATGCCCCTGCTGTTTATCCTGCTCATTGTCATTGCCGTGGCGTCCTGTCTGCTGCCCAATGCCGAGAAAGGCATCAGCTTCCTGTTCAGTCCCGATTTCTCAAAGGTCGACAGCGAAGTGCTGCTCAGCGCCCTGGGCCAGGCGTTCTATTCGCTGTCGCTGGGCATGGGCTGCCTGTGTACCTATGCCAGCTATTTCAACCGCGACACCCACCTGATGAAGTCGTCGATGCAGATTGTCAGCATCGACACGCTCATTGCCATCCTGGCCGGCCTGATGATATTCCCGGCAGTGTTCAGCGTGGGCGGCGACGTGGGAGCCGGCCCTTCGCTGGTGTTCATCACGCTGCCCAACGTGTTCAACCAGGCCTTCTCCTCCATGCCGATAGTCGGGCATCTCATCGCCCTGCTCTTCTACCTGCTGCTGTCGGTGGCAGCGCTGACATCGCTCATCTCGCTGCATGAGGTCAGCACGGCCTTCTTTCATGAGGAGTTCAACCTCTCACGCACGAAAGCGGCCTCTATCGTCACCACCCTCTGCTGCATCATCGGCGTGTTCTGCTCGTTGTCGTTCTACAATACCGACATCTCTCTCCTGGGCATGCAGCTCTTCGAACTGTTCGACTTCACCACCGGACAGATATTCCTGCCCTTGGGCGGATTCCTCACCAGCCTGTTCGTTGGCTGGTATGTGCCGAAAAGCATCATCCACGACGAGCTGACCAATCAGGGCACACTGCGCGGACGCTTCTTCGGCATCTACCTGTTCTGCGTGCGCTTCGTCTGTCCGACATGCATCCTGCTCATCTTCCTTCATCAGCTCGGCGTGGTTTAGGCAGTAGAACATAAACGATGTTAAGGGAGTTTTTCTATATGCATAAGAGCGACCGCCGTGTCATTCTGACACTGCTGGTGTTGGCGGCAGTGGCTATTGCCGTCATCATGCTCACTGGCGGAAAAAAGCAAAAAACGCCCATTTCATCGAAGGAAACAGCCATTTCTGCCAGTAAAGAATCTGCTCCAGCAGCTAGTACTGGCCTGACAGATGACACCCCCGAAGAGCGAGTCGCTTCACAGGAGGATATCGTCCTCTTCCCCTTCGACCCCAACACTGCCGACTCTCTACAATTGCAACGCCTTGGGCTGCCCCACTCCATCATACACAATATTTATAAATATAGAACAGCAGGCGGAGTCTTCACCAAGAAGGAGGACTTTGCCCGGCTCTACGGACTTACGGTGAAGCAGTACCGGGAGCTGGAACCTTATATACGCATTTCGCCTGACTACCTGCCTGCCGCCACCCTTTTCCAGCGAAAAGGAAAGGACAATCCGCAGTATGCCAAACATCCGGAGGCTGCCGAACAGCCGGAAAAACCGGAAACCCCGGCCTACTCCCACAAGCTCAGCCCTGGCGAAACCCTCGACCTGTCCACCGCCGACACCACTGCCCTGATGCGCATCCCCGGCATCGGCGCTTACTTCGCCCGCCGCATCGCCGACTACGGGCGGCGGCTGGGAGGCTATGTCAGCCTGAGCCAGCTCGACGAAATCGACGGCTTTCCGGCAGAGGCCAAACAATATATGACGCTGAGCCGCACCGAAGTGACGAAACTCAACGTCAACACACTCTCACTCAACGAGTTGAAACGCCATCCATACCTCAACTATTATCAGGCACGCGCCATCGTAGACTATCGTCGCCAGCACGGACCCATCGGCAACCTCCACGACCTGCACCTGCTGCCCGACTTCCCCGAAGAAGCCATCAGCCGGCTGTTGCCCTACGTGGAGTACTAGCCGCTACTCAAAGTAGAATGTCAGTGTAACCATTTTGCTGCAAGCGCCATTCACACTGCGTGCAAACGACAGTTTGGTGGCATCGGTCAGCTCGTCGACATGACTCTTGTCGAACACATCCGAGAGGCTGAAACTGAATTTCAGTTCAGGGATGAACTTAAAGAACGGCAAATAGTAGTCACAGCCCAGTCCCACCTCAGCCATCGTGTCGTAGCGCTTCAGATGGATGTAGTCCTGATCCTTTCCCGAAAGATTAATCATCGGACTGATGCCCGCAATGATGTAGGGCCGATAGTTGTTGAAGCGCTCGGCAGAGAACTTCAGCCCGATGGGAATGGAGATGTAGGTGTTTTTCAGGTCCTGCGTCGTCTCGCGCGGCTGTCCGTAGTCGTTCAAATCCTTGAAGTTGCGAAACACCAGATGCTTCGAGCCGAAGTGCATGGTAGGCGAGAGGCGCAGGGCAAAATGCTGGGCCAGACGCATGTCGGCCACCACGCCCACGCTGAAGCCAGGATTCCAGGTGTCGGCATCGCAAAGCACCAGCTGCTCCGTTGGCTCCTGCTCCGGCAGTTCCAGCATCTGCGGCCCTACGTTGGTGAACTCCACGTCCTGCATGTTCAGTCCTACCTGAATGCCGAAGTGCAAGGGGCGCAAGTCGATATACGGCTTGTTCTGCACCTTGCGCTCCTGGGCCATGGATGTCAAGACTGCCACGGCCAGCATCATGGTCACGACAACACGTCTCATCCTCCTCTTTTTACGCGTCGATATTGGCGTAGGTGGCGTTTTTCTCAATAAACTCGCGGCGCGGCTCCACGTCGTCGCCCATCAGCATGGAGAAAATCTCGTCGGCCTCGGCGGCGTTCTCGATGGTGACCTGCTTCAGCAGACGGTTCTCGGGGTTCATCGTCGTCTCCCACAGCTGCTCCGGGTTCATCTCGCCCAAGCCTTTGTAACGCTGGGTGTGCAGCGCGGTGGAGTTCTCGTCGCCAGCCACATACTTGTCGATGAACATCTGACGCTGCTGCTCGGTGTAGCAGTACTCGCTCACCTTCTTATACGTACATTTATATAATGGGGGGGTGGCAATGTAGAGATGGCCGCCCTGGATGACCTGCGGCATGAAGCGGTAGAAGAGCGTCATGATGAGCGTGTCGATGTGCGAGCCATCGACGTCGGCATCGGTCATGATGATAATCTTGTCGTAGCGCAGCTTGTCGATATTGGCCTCGCGGTCACCCTCGCCGTCCACTCCGAAGCGCACGCCGATGCTCTGGATGATATTCATCACCGACTCTGCCTCGAAGACGCGGTGCCACTGCACCTTCTCGACGTTCAGGATTTTTCCGCGCAAAGGGAGGATGGCCTGGAAGTGGCGGTCGCGGCCCTGCTTGGCGCTGCCGCCTGCGGAGTCACCCTCGACGAGGAATATCTCGCAGCTCTTCGGGTCCTTGTTCGAGCAGTCGGCCAGCTTGCCCGGCAGACCGCCGCCACCCATGGGGTTCTTGCGCTGCACGCTCTCGCGGGCCTTACGGGCGGCAATGCGCGCGGTGGCTGCCAACACCACCTTGTCGCAAATCTGCTTGGCCTCCTTCGGATGCTCTTCCAGATAGTTGCTCAGCGCCTCGCCTACAGCCTGCTGCACGGCACCCATCACCTCGCTATTGCCCAGCTTGGTCTTCGTCTGTCCCTCGAACTGGGGCTCAGCCACCTTGATGCTGATGACAGCCGTCAGGCCTTCGCGGAAATCCTCGGGCGCAATCTCGATTTTCGATTTCTCTATCTGCTTGGATATCTGCGGGTCGTTGTCGGCATATTTCTTCAATGTACGTGTAAGGGCTGCACGGAATCCGGCGAGATGGGTACCGCCCTCAATCGTGTTGATGTTGTTCACGTAGGAGTGGATGTTCTCCGAATAGTCAGTGTTGTACATCACAGCCACCTCGATGGGGATGCCCTGCTTCTCGGTCTTCAGGTAGATGACGTCATCCACGAGATGCGTGCGGTGGCGATCCACATAGCGCACAAACTCCTTCAGTCCGTCCTTGGCGTGGAACACCTCAGGCTGCTTCAGCTTGCCCTCCTCGTCAGGGCGCAGGTCGGTGAGCGTGATGGTGATACCGGCATTCAGGTAGGCCAGCTCACGCATACGCTTGGCAATGGTATCATACTTGTACTCTGTGGTGGTGAAGATGGTGGGATCTGGCCAGAACTGCTGGCGTGTGCCCGTCAGATTGGTATCCCCCACAATTTTCACGTCGTACAGAGGCTTGCCCTTCTCATACTCCTGCTGGTAGATATGGCCGTTGCGGTACACCTGCGAGAGCATGTGCGTAGAGAGGGCGTTCACACAGCTCACGCCCACGCCGTGCAGACCGCCGGAGACCTTGTAGCTGCCTTTGTCGAACTTACCGCCGGCATGGAGGACGGTCATCACCACCTCCAGCGCGCTCTTGTGCATCTTCTCATGCTCGTCGACGGGAATGCCGCGGCCATTGTCGAGCACGGTAATCGAATTGTCTTCATTGATGGTCACCTCAATGTGGGTGCAGTAGCCGGCCATGGCCTCGTCAATGGAGTTGTCAACCGTCTCGTTCACTAGATGGTGGAGGCCCTTCTCACTGATGTCGCCAATATACATGGCTGGACGCTTGCGCACAGCCTCCAGTCCCTCAAGCACCTGAATGTTACTCGCGGAGTAGTTCTCCTGCTCTTGTATCAATTCTTCTGTCATCAATTTTATTGATTTACAATTAACGAATTTCCGAATTTACAATTTACGGATTAACTCTTTTCTTTTTAGGGTGCAAAGGTACAAAAAAAAAGGCAAATGAGCAACGTTTATTTACTAAAAAACCACAAAAAATGTGGCAATAATATAGCAGTTGACCTGAATTTGTTTTTCCGGATGGCGCATTCCCGACCTTCGGTCGCCTACCCGTAGCCTTTCCCCTCCCCTTAAGGGGAGGGGTAGGGGTGGGGTCTCTAATATCCTTCAGCGAATCTTTTATCATTTGTTCTTCTTGGCGGAAAAAGTTACAGCCCCCCCCTGCCCCTCCCCTTAGTCACCATACGCGCGCGCGTGAAG
>JAILFU010000210.1 GCA_024697405.1 Prevotella sp. | reverse complement strand
CTTCTCGCACACGAACTTAATGTAAGCTTCGGTGTTGTTCTCCGAGGGTGGTGCCCACCGTGTGATAACTGCCCTAGGCGTGTAAAGATGATGCAGGTGATAATATGACCGCGTGAGCAGCAGGAATGCGGCACGCCAGCCGTACTTCATTTCGGTAAACTGGCAGAACGCCTTGTCGGTTTGTTCCTTGCACATGCCCAGCCAGCGGTCTTTACCCTGCCGCTGGGCGGGCGTGATGCGTATGTTCAGCGGGTTGTTGTTGCGCAAGCCGCGCGGCAGCTTTACAGCTTTTGAACTTTCTTTTTCCATGTTTCGTTGTCCTTACGTTCCACAATTTCATCTTTTGTCCATTGGCTAACTGTAGTTAATGCCGAGACTTTGTTTTTCGCCAGCCCAACATTAACCACGTCGGCCAGCGTAAACTCTTCCTTCAGCTTGTTGTAGGCGTCGCGCGTCTTCGTGCGGTACTGCCGAGGCAGGAATGCCTGCCGCTCCTTCTCCAGCGCGTCGCAGACCATCTGGCCGAACAGGTGCACCTGCATCAGCAGGCACCAGTCGCCGATAAGACGGGCGAGCTCCAGGTCCTCGTCGTTCACCTCCAGCTCTTCACCTTTCTTCGCCTTGTCCAGCTGGCGCAGCACGATGCGCACCAGCGCGTAGCGCATCATGATGACTGGTATGCGCTTGCGGAAGTAGTCCAGGCACTCGTCCTGTTCCAGGCGTGCCTGCCGCGTGAGCTGCTCTTCATACTGGTAGCAGAAGTCCACCAGGCGGGGCACCCGCAGCTCTCCCTTCACGGTGTCCAGCTCGTTGCCCAGCTGGCGCAGGTAGAGGTCGCGCTCCACGTTGTGGTGCAGGCGGCGCCGCTCTATCATCTTGTAGTCGTTCGAGGGCATGAGGAACAGGGCGACGCGGGTCACCAGTCCGTCAAGTATGGTGGCTGCCTTGAACTTGCGGCTCATGCTCTCCTGCGTGCCGCTGATCACCTGGTTCCAGTTGATCTGCATGATGCCGTTTGTGCTTTCCGAATTGGCATAGTCCACGCCGGCCTTCTCGTTGTGGAAGCTCTTCAGCTCCAGGTCGTTCTTCCCTGCCCACGAGCCTACCTGGGCACGCAGGGCGGTGGCCAGCTCGCTCTCCACGGTGATGAGGTGCAGGTGCATGGGCTCGCCCGTCTCGGGGTCGGTGAAGTTGGGGTCTACGGCGTCCTGCAGGCGGCGGTAGAGGATGGCGTTGGAGGTCGTCGACGGGCAGTAGCGGATGACGGGGTGCGGCTGTTCGGGCCCTTTCTCGTTGGCCTTGCGCTGCTTCTGCTTCTCCTTCCACTGCCGCTCGGCCTCGCGCCCCACGCGGTCGGCGGCCAGCATGGGGGCCATCAGCAGGCGGTCGAGGTCGGTGAGGAAGCTCTTGCCGCTGGCGGCAGCGCCGACGATGTAGACCAGGTAGGAGAGGCGGTAGCGCTTGCCGTCGAAGTGCTCCCACCAGCAGCGGGTGAGGTAGGTGCCGAGC
Source organism: Prevotella sp. (assembly GCA_024697405.1). GTDB lineage: Bacteria > Bacteroidota > Bacteroidia > Bacteroidales > Bacteroidaceae > Prevotella. Next base: position 3,948 of record JAILFU010000210.1, on the reverse strand, counting down.
ATGGCACCTGCGGCCAGCACGCCCGCCAGCTTCAGGTGGTCGGGCAGTCCGGCCACAGCCTCTCGAAGCCCTGGGGCGTCTTCCAGAAGAGGCAGCAGTCGGCTAGTATATCCGGCATAGTCGATTGCAGGTGTTTCAGCAGCATCGTCGTTCCCCTTCTCGTCAGCCAGCTGTAGACCAGCAGCCTCGAGCACGGGTCGGAAGCGCCTGGGGATGACTTTCCACGCCTGCCGGGCACACGCATCACTTGCAATATGGGCGAGTTCCTCACCCCCAGTACCCTCCATTGCGAAGGCTTCTCCCACAGGATGCTCCTTAATGGCGGCTTCGACCACCTGCGGACGATTGTCGCAGATGTAGCGTAGGTCTGCAGCCAGGCGGAGCAGCACGCGATGGCGGTCTCCCACTTGCGGCTCGCCTCCGTTGACAATTTCAAACCATTTGCCAATGATGTCACGGTAGCTGATTCCATGATAGTCGGTAGGGATTACGTCGTTATTCAAATCTCCGTCTCCAGCGCGTCCATCGACTCGTCGAGCAGGCGCCTTAGCGGCTTGTCTATCCGTTCCAGCAGCGGCAGCATCATTCCTGACAGGATGAAGAGCACCATTGCCAAAAGCAGCAGAGGGGTTCTTAGCAAGAGCAGCAGCGGGGCTGCTATTGCCCTTGCGGTAAGCAGGGCCAAATGTTTCGTCATATTGAGGATTCTCATAGTTGAAGAGTTCTTCTTTGTTGATAAACAGTATGTCTTCAAATCCGGGGCAGAAGGAGAGACGGCTTGCGTCCTTGCAAGCTTCGTCTGCCTCCACGCCGAGCAGAGAGGCCAGCCGGTGCTGGTTGTCAGAGAGGTTGCCGTCCATCTGGGCCTTCGCCACGATGCGCAGGCCGTGGCCGCTGGGCGTGACGTGCACCAGCACGATGCCCAGGGAGTCGGCCCACAGGGCGATGGCCTCGCCGTTCTGGTGGAAGTGGCCGTCCTCCAGCAGGGCGTCCATCGTGGGCTGCCACCAGCTGTGGAAAATTTCCTCTGGCTGCTGCACGTGGTCTACATCAATCATAAACAGGCCGTTCAGTCGGCAGGCCGACTGCTTGCGCCAGCGGCCGGTGTAGCCCTTCTTCGACGTTGTCTCGTCGAAGGTGGCCTGCCACACGATCTTGGGCAGGCGGCGCTTCGCCTTCTGGGCGGCATCGAGCAGGGGGCGGGGATCCTCGCCGCGACTGGCGGCGAGGTCGGCCTCGCTGAGTTTCTGGCGCACCTCGCTGATGGTCTTCACCACGAGGTCGCTCACTAGGAGCTGGCTGAAGCCTTGGCTGGTCAGCTCTTCGGTGGGACTAAAGAAGTCTGGTTGATAGCAAAGCATGATGATAGGGTTTGAAGTAAACGGATGAGTTGTCCCTGAATGTCGGGCGTTTCACGGAGGTTGATGTCGAGGATGCACTGCACGCGCCCTTCCTTCTGGTTGTGGACAATGCGGCAGCTGGGATTGTCGAGCAGCAGGCGGCCGCGCAGCTTCGGGCGGCGCTTGGTCTGCATGCCCTCGGTGAGCTTGTCGAGCTGGGCCTGCATGTCGGCCACGGGGTCGGGGCTGTCGGCAGGGGTGACGAGGTGGGCCACGTACTTGGGCTTTCGCTCGCCCACGGTGCGGTAGAACTTCGCGTCGCCGCGCGTGGCCAGCACCTCCTGCGAGGAGATGCCGGTCTTGCGCTGGGCGCGGAATTCCATGTCGTCGTCGCTCTTGATGGTCAGCGTGCCCTTCACCTTGCGCGGCACGGGCAGCGGCTCACCAGAAGAGGGGGTCGGCGGGGTCGAAGCCTGCGGCTTGCAGGTCTCGGCAGACGATGGATTCGTTGAGTGGGTCATAGTTCAATGTTTTTTTTTCGTTGTAGGTTTTGGTTGTTTTTCAAAGAGACGGTTTTCGGTCTGCGTGTAGACCATCACCTCTTCCTCGGCGGGGTCTTCCTTGTACTCGCGCCACACGCAGCGGACGTCCAAACAGTCAGGCAGCAGGTTGGCCACGCCCACCTCTTCCTTCAGGCAGTCCATCAGTATGAAGAATATGTCGAAGGGTAGATCGGCCGATATTTCGTATTCGTCGCGCACGATGTCGCCACGCTGCACTCCCTCAATTACGGAGACTTTGAAATTTGTCTCGGCGAAGTCGCGGTCGTTCATACTCTCGCAAAGCCCGTAGGCCACGTTGGTGAAGGGCTCTAGCGGCAGCTGTATGGATACCCGAAATTCAGTACGTTTCATAGCACAGAGATGCGGTTAAGGTAGAGAGAGGTTTTCTTCACGGTGTCGCCCTGCTGGGACTGGAAGGAGGTGACGCGCGCCGAGAGTGACGCCTTGTAGTAGTACTTCGGATCGAAGCTGCCGCACTTCGTGGCGTCCTCGCCCGTCATCTCACAGAAGAAGGTGTCGGCCCCGCTGGCCAGCACGAAGGGCATGCTGACGAAGGTCTGAGGCTGACCTTGGCGGTCGGTGTACTGGCGCGTGGTGAGCGCGCCCTGCTCAATGATTCTGCAAATCAATTCCATAATAATAAAGTTGTTGTTTGAGTTCGTTGCCTTGCGGCCGGAGGGACGTCCTTTCTCCCCGCTCGGCTTTTCGGTTGCAAAGATAAGCACAAAACACAGGTTGCCACCGGTGGTAACCACCGGTGGCAACCCTCAAAATTTAACAAATATTTTAGGAAATTAATCGGAATTTAGGAAATTCAGCCTAAATTCAGCCTAAAATCGGCTTCCAAACCATCCAGCATGTTGTTTACCAGCTCTACCTCTTTGCCGTGTGTGGCCTTGTTCAGTTTTATGCCCTCGACCACGGTGTTGAGCAGCGCCTTGTAGTCGCAGCCCATAAGCATAGCGGCTACTCTGCATACCTTAGTCCGCTCTTTTGTATCAAGGCCAATGCCGCTTCGTTTCATCAACTCCAGCAACAGCATCGCTCGTACTTTGACCGTTACGTTCTTCAACGCAGCCTCTTTCTCTGCGGTGTGGCCATCGCTATTATTCTCATAGCAAACGTCGCCCTCGTTCACGCCAATCACCTGTCGCACGCCGCTGAGGTCAGCGCCCGCAAACAATCCCTGCACCAGGGTTTTCTTCTCTTCCAGTGTCATCATGTCAGCTACCAGTTATTTTCTTCATTACCACGTCTCCCTCGTTCACGCCGACTATCTGTCCGGCTATCCACTTCTGCTGCATACCCGCCAAAGAGCCGCCGATGACGATGGTGGCGTTGCCGCCCTGAGCGGCAGGGGCAGCGGCCAGTGCCTCCGCCTCCTGTCTTTTCTTCTCCTCGGCTTTTTTTCTTTCTTCCTCCTGTTCCCTTATATAGTTGTCGAAAAACTCCCGCATCGCCTTTGCCACTGGTGGCCACCACTCGTTTTCGGAAAAGGTATCGTTCAGCTCCCGCCTCCGCTGCATGGCCTTCTCCAGACCCTCTTGTTTGAGGATGCTGGCAAGGCTCTCCAGAGTGGATTTCTTCATTTCCTCTGCAATGATCGCTGTTGTGGATACTTTCTTCGCCATAACGACTGTGATGCTGAAGGGTTACTGATACTGGGATAAATACAATTGCTGATTTGTTTTTCGTTCTCTGTCTTTCTTTCTTAATTTCTTCCTCGATGATTACATCTAGTTCTTCATTACTGTTAATACTGTCGCCAAGGATGGGCAATGCCTCCTTGCTGTTAAAAATGTCGCCAAGGATGGGCAGTGCCTCCTTGCTGCTAACAATCCGCGCCAGTGCCGCCAGATGGGCACCGAGGCATGTGCTTGATACGCAAAATTTCATAATTTTAATATTTAATTCTAGTTTCTCAAGCTCGCAGAATTCTTTCTAACACAGAGGTTTCACAAGCACACAGAGGAACACAGAGAGAATCCTTTCCTGGCAGGGGAGGTGGCACGAGGAGCATAAATGCTCTGCACAGAGAGCTGCGC
>JAILFU010000026.1 GCA_024697405.1 Prevotella sp. | reverse complement strand
AAGGGTATGAACAGGGTACATCTCCAGTCCGCCTTAAAGAGCGGCAAATAGGCAGAACGAGTTTCTGCGATGAATGCAGAAGGCTTAGTAGGAGAAATACACTCTCCGAACAGCCTCTGCTAAGTAATTCAAATTATTGTTATGAGTCAATAGATATTTACTAAGATAGTCGATATGGAAAAGAAAAAAATCATCAAATGTCCCCGATGCCAGGGCATCCTTGAAGTGACCAACCCTAAGGCAGAGCCAGTTCTGCTTATTACCTGTCCTAACCCGCAGTGTGGAGCAAAAATGCGTGTCACTTTTGACACGGGTGAGACGCAGCTGGCAGAGACGGAACGAACCGATGACCAGCCGGGCCGCTTGGCGTTTGGAGGAATATACTATCCTTTGGCCGAAGGCGAGAACAGTGTGGGAAGGCAGTCGAAGACGTCGAAGGCCACCATACAGCTGCCCACCGATGATCTGTCGATGAGCCGAGCGCATGTGAGAATCATGGTGCACCGGTTGAAGAGCGGTCGTGTCAAGGCTATCATCAGCGACATGCGTGGAGCCGACAAGCAGCAGCAGTTGCCCACCCGGATTGATGACGAACCCATGATGCCCGAAGATGCCTTCGTACTGACGCACGGTGATAGCATTACTCTTGGCAATACCAGAATCAAATATGTCAAATAGGAAAATATGAAGATTAAAATAGCTTCTCCTCTGGCATTCCATGAACTTGGCCAACGTGCCAACCAGGAAGATGCCCTTTGGCCATTGTTAGGACAAGCCACTGTGGCCGACCGTCTGTTCATGGTCTGCGATGGCATGGGCGGACACGACCATGGTGAGGTGGCCTCTCAGACAGTAGCCTCAGCCATCGGGAACTTCTTGGTAAACCGTCTGCCAGCTGAAGAGCCGCTCTCCGACGACTTTCTTGTCAGTGCCATTTCTGAGGCATACGACCAGCTAGACCGTATCGATAGCCCCGACGACCTGCGCAAAATGGGCACTACGCTCACGTTGGTCTGCCTACACCGAGGTGGAGCTACGATGGCGCACATCGGCGATAGCCGCATCTATCATGTCCGCCCAAGCAAAGGAGAGAGAGAGGCGACCGTCCTCTACCAAAGTCGTGACCACAGCCTTGTCATGGATCTTTATCTCGCCGGAGAACTGTCACGTGAGGAGATGGATACCTACGAGGGTAAGAATATTATCACCCGCGCCATGCAACCCCACCAGGAGCGACGTTCACTCCCAGACATAGTACATACTACCGACATCGTGCCCAGCGACCTCTTTCTGCTGTGCTCAGACGGCGTACTAGAAAACATTTCGAATGCACGGCTACTCGACATCCTCACATCTGACGTTTCATGCGAAGAGAAATTCCGACAGCTGAAAGAGGCATCTGCTATAGCGGATGACAACCACACAGCCTGCCTTCTGCATATCGTCGGCGTGGAAAACGAACCATCCGACAGCACTGCCCTGCACAACGAGGACACTTCGCGTGCAAACTTTTTAGTGGCTCAGCGTGCAAGGGAGGATGACTCCCCCATGCCTGCTAGCCAGGTTGACTCGTCCTGGATCAGCAAGATAAAGAGGCGCTTGTCAACGTGGCAAAAATGGTTATGATGGCACAGGTGGGGGAGAAGATGGACATGCGCTTCAATGCCGACCCTCACGGCACCCACCGCAAGTGCACCGATGCGGTGCTGGCTGCCATCGACGAGGAGAAGAAAGGCGGGACGGCGGCGGCAGAGTAACTACGCGGACCTTTGCGGGCTTTGCGGGTGGCTTCTGCCACCCTCTGCGCACTCCAACTATTGCCGAATCATTCTCTGAAACTCTGCGACTCTGCGTTCAGGAACAAACTTGCGGAAGTAGCATCAAAACCCTGCATACCCTGCACTAACACTGCTAACTGCATGGTATCCTGAGGCTTATTGGTAGTACACTTTGCTGCCAACCCTGCACTGACCCTGCATCGCGCCCGACAGGAGACCCAGGCATTCGAATCATCCGAAGACGGAAGCGTTTTTCCGCAGAAGATGGCTCTACAAAAAAGTCCCAAGGCTTGGGACGAAAAAATAGCGTTCGCATTTTTCCAAACGGCGGCAGTATTCTTCCTGGCGGCGGCAGTATTTTCCTGCGCGTAGTGCTATATAGACATTTTGCAGAGTCAGTGCAGGGTTTCCCGCAAAGTGTACACCGTTTATCTCATTCATAGCCAACAAATTGCAACGCCCCGATGCAGAGTTGTAGGGTTTGCACGAAATATGGCTAGAGCCTAATAGCCGAAGTGCCTGTTTGGCCAGTAAGCAGACATCGGACTCTGAAACCCGCATGGAATATGGAAACTTGTCTATCCTCGTTGAGATGTTCGGGCTGTGCTTCCGTGGTGATTGGAGTCGCTGATGTGGAAAACAGCATTTGTTATTTTTGATTAAAAGTCATGGCTGAATGAAAAATATTTAGTACATTTGCACTTCAAATGCTACGACTATGAAAAGACTGCTATTTTCAATGCTGTGCCTGTTGGCCATGACCCTACAGGCCACACCTATAGACGACCTGCTGGAGCGCATAGACCGAGGGGCCTCGCGGAAATTCAAAATTGAAATGAAGAAAGCCGACCGCGACTTCTTCGAGCTGGACCAGGCCGGGCGTCGCGTGGTAGTGCGCGGCAACTCGTGGGTGAACATCGCCGTGGGTGTCAACTGGTATCTGAAATACCATGCGGGCATTCACCTCTGTTGGAACCAGATGCAGGCCAAGCTGCCCGACGTACTGCCGCCCGTGAAGCTGCGGGAGCGCCACGAGACCGGCCTCACGCTGCGCTACGACTTCAACTACTGCACGTTCAGCTACTCGATGGCCTTCTGGGACTGGGAGCGATGGGAGCGCGAGCTGGACTGGATGGCGCTGCATGGCGTGAACCTGCCGCTGGCCATCGTTGGCGAGGAGTGCGTGTGGCGCAACATGTTGCTCAGGCTGGGCTACAGCGAGGAGGAGATAGGGAAGTTCATCGCAGGGCCGGCCTTCCTGGCCTGGTGGGAGATGAACAACCTGGAGGGCTGGGGCGGTCCGCTGCCCCTGACGTGGTATGCCCGTCAGGAACAATTGCAGAAACAGATACTGAAGCGCATGAAGGAACTGGACATGCACCCCGTGCTGCCCGGCTACTGCGGCATGGTGCCCCACGACGCCAGGCAGCAGCTGGGGCTGAACGTGAGCGATGCCGGACTGTGGAACGGCTTCCAGCGTCCGGCCAACCTGATGCCCACCGACGAGCGCTTCGACGAGATAGCCGCCCTCTACTACGAGGAGCTGACCAAGCTCTTCGGCAAATCCGACTACTATTCGATGGACCCCTTCCACGAGAGCCACGACGATGCCTCGATAGACTATGCCGAGTCGGGCCGCAAGCTGATGGCCGCGATGAAGCGCGTCAACCCGAAGGCCGTGTGGGTGGTGCAGGGATGGACGGAGAACCCCCGCCCGCAGATGGCCGACCCGATGAAGGCGGGCGACCTGCTGGTGCTCGACCTCTTCTCCGAGTGCCGCCCCATGTTCGGAGCTCCCAGCATCTGGCGGCGCGACGTGGGCTACAAGCAGCACGACTGGCTGTTCTGCCTGCTTGAGAACTTCGGCGCCAACGTCGGCCTGCACGGCCGCATGGATCAGCTGCTGGACAACTTCTACGGGCTGCAAGGCGCTACGCTGAACGCTCAGCTCTCGACGCTGAAAGGCATTGGCTTCACCATGGAAGGCTCGGAAAACAACCCCGTCATGTTCGAGCTGATGAGCGAATTGCCCTGGCGACCGGAAAAGTTCACCAAGGAAGAGTGGATTAGGGGCTACGTCCGTGCCCGCTATGGCGTCTCGTCGCCTGTCGCCGCCCATCCCTCACCGCTGGAGAAGGCATGGCTGCTCTTGGCCAACAGCATCTATAATTGTCCCGCAGGAAACAACCAGCAGGGGCCTCACGAGAGCATCTTCTGCGGACGCCCGTCGCTGAACAATTTCCAGGCCTCGTCGTGGTCGAAGATGAAAAACTACTACGACCCCGCCAGCACACTGGAGGCCGCACGGCTCTTCCTGGAGGGAGTGGAGGGCGTAGCGGTAGGAAACGCTACGCACAACAACCTGGAGTATGACCTCGTAGACATCACCCGTCAGGCACTGGCCGACCAGGCACGCCTGCAGTACCAGCATGCCATAGCCGACTACAAGGCATTCGCGTTTGAAAGCTTCAAGAAGGACAGCGAGCGTTTCCTCCACATGCTCCTGCTGCAGGACTCGCTGCTGTCCACCCGCCCGGAGTTCCGCCTGGGCCACTGGACGCAAGCCGCCCTGCGGCGTGGCACCACGGCCGAGGAGAAGAAGCTCTATGAATGGAACGCCCGCGTGCAGATTACCACCTGGGGCAACCGCTACTGCGCCGACACTGGCGGGCTGCGCGACTATGCCCACAAGGAGTGGCAGGGACTGCTGCGCGACTTCTACTACCCCCGCTGGAAAGCCTACTTCGACGCCCTGCAGGCACAGATGGAGGCACAGCTGCATCCGCAGCCCGAACTGCTGGGTGCTGGCCCCAATGCCAACAAGACGGCTTCGGAGCTCTTTGCACTAGCCCTGCCGCAGGAGGTGAAGATCGACTGGTATGCGATGGAAGAACCCTGGACACTCCGGCAAAACACCTACACCGCCGAGCCAGAGGGCAACCCGGTGGCAATGGCTCGCCGCGTGATGGACTTCCTCAGCGGGGAATAGCGGCTAGTCTTGCAGCGGTGCCGTCTTCAGCTGTTCCAGGGCACGGCAGAGCTGGTCGGGGCAGGAGGTGTTCTTCGTACCGCAGCGGATGCCGTTGAGCCGTTTCATCACGTCGTCTATGCGCTGACCGCGCACCAGCTGGCTGATGCCCTGCAGATTGCCGTTACATCCTCCAAGGAAGAACACCTGCTGGATGACATCGTTCTCGTCGGCAGTCACGTCGATGAACTGAGAGCAAGTGCCGAAAGTCTTATACTGAACATGTTTCGTCTTCATAATCACAAGGTATTTATGGTTGTAATGAACGTCGTATGCACTTTATGCGGGCAAAGGTAGTGAAAAATTCTCAATTCTGAATTCTGAATTCTCTTTTTTTTTGTACCTTTGCAAGCAAATTGTTCAAACCAGTAAAAACTTTTAGCAATGAAAACCATTAAAAAGCTATTGACAGCGTCTCTTTTTGCCATCGTAAGCACGGCCGTCAGTGCACAGCGCTCGTCTGGCACATTCTTCGCCGAGTACAATCCCCACCAGTGGGACTACACCTCCTCAAGTGCCAAAGA
>JAILFU010000050.1 GCA_024697405.1 Prevotella sp. | reverse complement strand
CTTTCGGGAAGAAAAATAAATCGTGATTTATTTTGTATTTCGCCCGCTAATTCTTACCTTTGCACCATCAAACTTAAAGCTATGGTTTACAAGTACGACTTTCTGATTATTGGAGCTGGCGTGGCCGGTATGAGCTACGCGCTCAAGGTGGCGCGTGAGAAGAAGGGAACCGTGTGCCTGATTTGCAAGACGAGCCTCGACGAGGCGAACACCTCGTTTGCCCAGGGTGGCGTGGCCTCGGTGACGAACCTGGCCGTCGATGACTTCGACAAGCACATCGAGGATACGATGATTGCCGGTGACTACATTTCCGACCGCGCCGCCGTGGAACAGGTGGTGCGCTGCGCACCGGAGCAGATTAAGGAGCTGGTGCAGTGGGGGGTGAATTTCGACAAGAAGGAGGACGGCACTTTCGACCTTCACCGCGAGGGCGGTCATTCGGAGTTCCGCATCCTCCACCATGCCGACGACACCGGCGCCGAGATTCAGCGCGGGCTGATGGCCGCCGTGCGTGCCTGTCCCGACATCGTGGTGAAGGAGAACCATTTCGCCGTGGAAATCATCACCCAGCACCACATGGGGGTGCGTGTGACCAGGCGCTCGCCTCACATTCAGTGCTACGGGGCATACGTGCTTTCCGGAGAATCCGAAGGAGCAAAAGAGCCTAGCTACCGTGTCGACACCTACCTGGCCAAAATCACCGTGATGTGTACCGGCGGCTGCGGTGCCGTCTATCTCACCACCTCCAACCCCGTTATTGCCACGGGCGACGGCATAGCCATGGTCTACCGTGCCAAGGGAACCGTTCAGGACATGGAGTTCGTGCAGTTCCACCCGACGGTGCTCCACAACCCGAAGGAGACGCACCCCGCCTACCTCATCACCGAGGCCATGCGCGGCTACGGCGGCATCCTGAAGCTGCCCAACGGCGAGACGTTCATGGAGAAGTACGACGAGCGCCTCTCGCTGGCACCGCGCGACATCGTGGCCCGCGCCATCGACAAGGAGATGAAAATCCACGGTCTGGATCATGTATGCCTCGACGTGACGCACAAAGACCCCGCCGAGACGCGCCACCACTTCCCCAACATCTACCAGAAGTGTCTGTCGATGGGTATCGACATCACCACCGACTACATCCCCGTCCGTCCGGCAGCCCACTACATGTGCGGCGGCATCAAGGTCGACCTCAACGGCCAGTCGAGCATCGAGCGGCTCTATGCCCTGGGCGAATGCTCGTGCACGGGGCTGCATGGCGGCAACCGCCTGGCCAGCAACTCGCTCATCGAGGCCGTGGTCTATGCCGACGCTGCCGCGAGGGACTCGCTGAAGCATGTCGACCTCTACGACTTCAACGACCGTGTGCCCGAATGGAACGACGAGGGAACGATGACCAACGAGGAGAAGGTGCTCATCACGCAGAGTGTGAAGGAGGTTAACCAGATTATGTCGAACTATGTGGGCATCGTCCGCTCCGACCTGCGCCTGCACCGTGCCTGGGACCGTCTGGACATGCTCTACGAGGAGACGGAACGCCTCTTCAAGCGCGTGAAGGCGTCGAAGGACATCTGCGAGCTGCGCAACATGATCAACGTGGGCTACCTCATCACCCGCTTCGCCCTGGAGCGCAAGGAGAGCCGTGGCCTGCACTACACCATCGACTATCCCGTCCACGCCTACGACAAGTAGGCATCCTGCGGCCTCATCTCCGCCAGAACCTGTCGGTCATGTCCTCTTTCTCGCCTGAGGGCAAGATGCGGTAGAGGCGCTGGTTGGTGGTGGGCGACTTCAGCGGGCCCAGATGGCGGATGAAGGGTCCCACCTTGATATAGTCGAAGTCGGTGATGTGGACGACGGAAGGAATACGTATGCGCCCGCTGTACCATGCCACATGGTACTGCGGGTGCTCTTCGTGTATATACTGAGCCAGCAGGTTGACAGCCTTCGGGTCGGCATCGCCGCCCATGAAGGCTATGCAGGTGATGTCGCTGCCGTACTCGGCGAGGAAATCGTCGATGGCGTTGGTGTCGAGCGGCAGTCCGACATCCTCCCACAGATACTGGCTATGACATCCCGGACAGCGACACGGGCAACCAGAAATGTTGATTGCCAGTGTCACCTCGTCAGGAATCTCCTGAAAGACAATGCCGGTGTTGACGTATTTCAGCATGGCTTACGCCGTTGCGTAGTAGCGGCGGGCGGCTTCCTCCTGTCGGGCCTGGGAGAAGTTGCTGACGCGCTTCAGGTAGCCGATGATGCGGGTCATGTAGTCCACGTTCTTCGAGTGGCAGTGGGGGCACTCCTTCAGGTAGCGCTTGTCGATGTGTCCGCAGTCGTTGCATACGGTGTTGGGGATGTTGAACGTGAAGTAGTTGCAACCCTCCTTGGCGGCCACCTTCAGCAGCTGCAGGTACTGCTCCTTCGAGAGGTGCTCCTCCAGGTTCATGTGCAGGGCTGAGCCTCCGGTGAGGTGCTCGATGTAGGGTGCGCCGTGCAGCTTGAACTTGTCGATGACGCTCAGCGAGTCGTCCTCCACCACGTAGAAGTAGCTGTTGTAGCAGTCGCGGGGCACGAAGTAGCCGTCCTCGCGGTCCCACTTGGCGTGCTTCACGCCGACGTTCTCTGCGGGGATCATCTCGCAGTTGAACATCACGTCCTTCGTGCGGTACTGCTTGTTGTACTTCTCCACGAGTCCGAGGATGCCCTGCACGAAGCGGAGGTACTGCTCGTTGGGCGTAATCTTCAGCCCCATGAACTCTGCGGCCTCCACCAGGCCGTTGATGCCGATGGTGAGGTACGGGCGATAGATGTTGATGTAGCCAGCGTCGAAGAGGGGCAGCATGCCGTGGGCTTGCAGCTCCTTCAGGTTCTCGTTGTAGGCCAGCTGCACCTTGTGGCAGAGGTCGATGACACCGCCGAGATAGTCCAGGTAGTCCAGCTTGTGGTTCACGGCATACTGGATGCAGCGGTTCAGGTTGATGGTGAGCACGCTCTTCGAGCCGGTGCTGACGCCGCCGGCGCCCAGGGTGTAGCTGAAGCCGTTGTCGGTGATTTCGTTGCGCAGACGGCAGCAGCTGCTCAGCGAGTCGGCGTTGTCGCTCATATAGGTGAAAAACGAGTGTCCCTCGGCATACATCTCGGCGGTGAACTCGCCCCACTCCTTATCCTTAGGCTCGCCGTTCTCGTCGGTCAGCAGGGCCATCGTCTCCACGGGGAAGGTGAGCAGGGTCTTCGTGCTCTCTTTGTTGAACCACTTCATGAATCGCTTCTGCAGCCATCTCAGTCCGTCCCAGTCCCGCTTCGAACCATCGGGGAAGTATAACTCGCCAAAGATGCTCTCGAAGTAGTAGCGGTCGTAGTAGGAGATGTTCCAGAACACGGCCTGGAAGTTACGGGCGCCCGTAGGCTGGTTGATGGTGTAGACGATCTGCTCGAAGCAGTCGGTGATCACCTTGTCAATCGAGCGCTGTTTCTTGGAGAGGTCCACGATATAGTCGGGATGCTTCCAATAGTCCTGGCCATACTCCATGCCGATGAAGTAGTTCATGTACATCAGGAACTCCGGCGTTGCGCAGGCACCGCTGAGCATTGATGAGACGATGAACACCAGGTTTGCGAAACCGCCGCAGAACGACTTGAGGTTGGTCGGAGCCGTGCTGTTGCCGCCTACGGGAATCGTACCCTGCAGAAGCCAGGGGTACATGGTGATGCTGGCGCAGTAGTTGGCCAGGCTGGTTTCGTCGTTTTTGTAGATGAAGTGCTTGTTGAGCAGCTCGAGATACTTGGCGGCCAGTTCGCGTCCGTACATCTCCTTGATGAGGTCGGTGAGCAGTCGGCGGTTGAGGCGGATGAAGCTCTGCTTGGGCAGCTCGCCGATCAGCGTGGCGATATTCTTCTTCTCGATGTTGGCGTTGGCGTCGTACTTGCTGCCGGTTGCGGCGTTGGTAGCGTCGCAGTAGTTCATCAGGAAGTTGAGACGGTCGCGGACTTCGCGGTCTTCCGTGTGCTGCTGGCGGTAAAGCATGTAGTGCTTGGCCACCGTGTAATACTTCTCCACCATCAGGGACATCTCCACCTGGTTCTGGATCTCTTCAACCGACATTCCCTGGGAAATGCTTACGCGGCTCAGGATGCTGGTGACGATATCCTCCGTTGCATAGCTGCCCGTGGACAGGAATGCGGCGCGGATGGCGTTTTTAATCTTGTCAAGGGAGAACGGCACCTTTTTGCCGTCACGTTTGACAATGTAGAGGTCGTTTTGTTCCATAGGTATAGGTTATCTTTCTGTATCTCGTTCCATTCCGAACACCGGTGAAAACGCCACCCCCTGTTATCCGACTGACAATCAGGGTTTTGAGTCTATATTCCGGCTGGTTTGCCTCCTTTTGGGCGGCGTTCGGTGATACAAAGGTACTGTCTGACACCCCATAAAAACAACTCCGGGAAGGTCCTTGTATACACAAGATATTAACAAAAAACCGGAGGTCTCCCGGGCAATCCCGCGCGGGCACGACGTTAGCCGAAAATTAAACAGTTTTGTTATAAGTACCACTTTTGTTATCCACGGTATTTTTTGCAAAACCCGAAAGAATCTCTACCTTTGTCCCCGCTGATCGCGCCCGGATGGCGGAATCGGTAGACGCGCTGGTCTC
>JAILFU010000044.1 GCA_024697405.1 Prevotella sp. | reverse complement strand
AACATCGGCGACAAGCCCGACCTCAACTCGGCAACGCCCGTCGCCACGGGAGCCTTCAAGGCTGGCAACGGCTGGCAGACCATCCCGTTTGGCAAGACTGCCAAGGGCCGCTTCTTAGCGATAGAATGTCTAAGCACGCAGAAAGATGGCGACCGCGTAGCCATCGCCGAGCTGTACGTGCAAGGCGCTGACGGCAAGCGCCTGAGCCGCGAGCCTTGGACGACGAAGTACGCTAACTCCGAGGAGGAGAACGGCAACCATACCGGCGACAAAGTATATGACCTGCAGGAGAGCACCTACTGGCAGACGGAGAAGAGCGCCGCCCTACCCCACTTGCTGGTCATCGACCTTGGCAGTGAGCAGACCATCAATGCCCTCGAGTACCTGCCTCGCGCTGAACAGGGTGCCCCTGGCTCAGTGAAGAACTTCAGGATTTACGTTTATTAAATGTACGATACATTCGTCTTCGACCTTGACGGCACGCTGCTGGATACGCTTGGCGATCTGGCAGCGGCCGTTAACTTTGCGCTACGCACACATGGCATGCCCGAGCACTCGGTAGACGATGTGCGGCGCTTCGTGGGAAATGGTGTGCGGCGGCTGATGGAACGGGCGGTGCCAGACGGGGAGCAGAACCCGCTGTTCGAAGAAGCCCTGACCACCTTCCGCCGGTACTATCTGGAACACTCGATGGATACCACCCGCCCCTACGAGGGCATTCCTGAGATGCTGGCCGGGCTGAAGCAGCGCGGCAAGCGTCTGGCCGTGGTTAGCAATAAGTTCCAGACAGCCACCGAGGAGCTGTGCCGCCACTTCTTCCCCGACACCATCGAGGTGGCCATCGGCGAGAACGAAGCTGCCGGCATTCGCAAGAAGCCCGCCCCCGACACCGTCTTTGAAGCTCTTCGCCGCCTAGGCTATCCGCTCACCACTCGCCTCTCACCACTCACCTCTGAAAAAGCCGTCTACGTAGGCGACAGCGACGTAGACATCCTGACAGCCCGCAACAGCGGACTGCCCTGCATCAGTGTACTATGGGGATTTCGCGACCGCGACTTCCTGCTTAGTCATGGTGCCACCACGCTGATTGCCTCTCCCGAAGAGCTCCTCTGAAGCCCAGACTACTTCTCAAAGTGCTGGTAGTCCTTCTTGGTTTGCCAGCTGCCGCCCCATGTGAAGCCATGCTGGAGGAAAAGACGGTGGCAGAGGTCGCCATACTCAATCTTGTAGGGCGAAGCTAACGAGCGGTTGGCATAGCTCTTGCCGTTCTCTGGCGAGACAAGCTGACGGCCGTCACGGTCTTTGCGCACATAGGGATTATAGCGGGTGTTGATGTCGACGGCCAGGCCCAGTGCATGCTTCGACAGCTTGTTGGTTCCAGCTATCGTGCGGAAACAGAAGCACGACGAGTTGTTGTCGGACATCGAGCGCTCGTCGTCGGCCTCATAGTCGTCGATAAGCCGGATGCGCTCTATAGGATAGTGGGCCTCGTAGAGCTGCCGGAAGATGTCGAGCAAGTCCTCGGCTATGCTTTTGTTGCAGACCAGCTCTCCCCGGCAGATGGAGTCTTCGGCATTGCGGTGCAACAGACGCAGATAGCGCAAGTCCTGACGCCTGACCGTGCAGCTGGGAGGAAACGACCGCCCCTGCATGCGGGCGAAGACAGCGTCGCTGATGGTGTCAATGCTGAAAGCGTTGTCTGTGCTGAAAGCGTTCTGCCCGCTAACGGGGCTAAAAGAAAAAAAGCAAACGACTAAGGCCAGTACAAATATCTTGCGCTTCATGTCACCTCCCATTCTTCTCATTACACATTTCTTATTTTATAGCCGGCTAAGCCAATGCTTGGGGTTTAGCAGCTTGTCCCAATTCTGGAGTCGGAAGATGAGGATGTGTCCACTGCCCACAGTACCCAGCGTCTGGTTGATATTGACATGCTGCCCCGCTGCGACATTGACAGACGACAAGTTGCCGTAGACGGAGATGTAGCGCCCGTGGCGCACCATGACAAAATAGCCGTTGCCAGGATTGTATATCTTGCTCACCTCACCTTCGAAGATACAGCGGGCCTTCGCCCCTTCCTGTCCTTGCAGCTGGATGCCACTGCTCTGCAGGGTGACACCGGCCAGCGTGTAGGGGCCGAAGCCACGCACCACGCGGTAGCTGCCAGTGATGGGCACGGGCAGGCGCCCTTTGTTGTTGGCGAAGCTGCCAGTCAGTTTGCGGTCGGGGTCGGCAGGGGCGAAGGCTGTAGACTTTGCCGATGACTTCGTGTCTTTGCGGTCTGTCTTGTCCTGTCGGCTACTGCTTTTGCTACCCTTACTCTTGCTGCTGCCCTGGCTTTTGCTGCTGGCCTGGCTTTTGCTGCTGGCCTGCTGCCGCTTCTGTTCTGCCAGCTCCTGTTCGCGGCGGCGCTGCTCAGCCAGCCGGCGCTGGCGTTCCTCCTCGGCCTTGCGGGCTTTCTCCAGCTCCTCTGCAATGATTTTGTCTATCTGCCGGTTGATTTCCGCCTCCTCTTTCTGCTGCTGGACGATGAGCCGTTTCACCGTCTGCTGCTCTTTCTGCAGGGCAGCCACCATGCGCTGCTGTTCAGCCTGACGTGCTTCCAGCTGCTGTTTCTCAGCCTCACTTTTCGTCAGGAGCCCGTTCAGCTCGCGCTGGACGGCATTCAGCTCTTTCAGCTTCTGCGCCACCTGCTCGCCTTTCTGTTTCACGGCCTCACCCTGAGCGCGCTGATAGGTGGTGTATTCATTCATGAAACGCATGCGACGGTAGAGCTGGTTGATGTTCTGTGCGCTGAACACGAAAATCAGCTGGTTCTGCACCCGGCGGTTGCGATACATATAGCGGACGGACTTGATGTAGTGCTGACGGCGCTCCTCCAGCTCGCCTTTCAGAACGACAAGCTGAGAGTCGAGTACGGCCATACGCATGTTGAGCGTGTCCTCCTGGAGGTGCAGACTGTCGATGACGGTCTTGTTGTCGTCGATGTCGCTGCCCAGGGCTTCCACGTCCTGCATGCGCTGCTTGACCTGCTTCTCCAAATCGCGCTGCCGCTGCTGATTGGCCTGCCGCTGTTGCTGCAGCTTCTTCTGCCGGTCTTGCAGCTGCTCTTTCTGCGAAGGCTGGCGCTGCTGCACCTTCTGTGCAGGACGCTGTTGCCGGTTGCGCTTCTGAGCAGGCGCAGCCAGACAGCACACTAGCACCAGAAGGAAAACGACCAGTCTACGCATGTACCTCTCAGTTCTCACCTCTCAGTTCTCACCTCTCAGTTCTCAAAGTGCCATGAACCGCTTGAGGATATCGTCGAAGGTCACCTCACGATACTTGTCGCTTACGCGGGTACGAGTATCCCAGTCGCTGTCGGTATTCAGATAATTGAGCTTGATGCCCAGCTTCACCTCCTTGGTAGGCAAGGTCAGCGTGACGACATTGTCGCTGGGGAACTGGTTCTGCCCCAGATTCTTAAATTCGCGGTAGTCCCAGTTCAGCTGCGTGTTGCCATGTGTCTGGTCGCGGTACATGATATTGGCCATCTTGATGCGGCCCGTCATCTCGTTGACCAGCCAGCTGTAGAACATCTTGCTCCTGACTTTCTCGCCGTCGCCGTCTTCGTAATTGATGAGGACATCCGTCTCATCAATATTGGTAGTGGTATATTTCGCCATGTCCTCGGCCTTGAGCATCTGCTTGCCGGGCTGGAACAGCTCATTACAGAAGAGGGCCTGCAGGGTGTAGAAGTTGATGCCGCTGTTGCGCAGGAAGTCAATATAGTAGTAGGGTGCTTTCAGGTACTGCTTGTTGATGCGGTCCATGATGAGCACATAGTCCT
Source organism: Prevotella sp. (assembly GCA_024697405.1). GTDB lineage: Bacteria > Bacteroidota > Bacteroidia > Bacteroidales > Bacteroidaceae > Prevotella. The sequence continues at coordinate 7,943 of JAILFU010000044.1, read as the reverse complement.
TAGTGAACTCCAGGCGGGCAGCCTCTACGAATCCGAAGGCCATCAACTGCAGACGAATGACGTCGTTGCGCTTCATGTGCAGATTTCCCGTGAGCGATATGTTCTGGTCGCCTACGTTGACCGTGAACTTCAGCTTGGAACTGACAAAGCTTGTCTTCACGGTGTCGATTCTCGCCAGCAGGTCGTTCTTCTGCCTGATGGAGTCCATCTGTTCAGCCGTAAGCTGAACGGGTTGTGTCTCGGCGACTTTCTTGTGAGAAATACATGATGACATCATCATGACTACTGCCGGCAAGGCAATCTTCAAATAGTTTATTACTTTCATTTCTTTAGATATTTTTTGCGTTTTATTTTTCTCATCAGCAATTTGTTTTCCGGGTCTTCATCGAGTGCCATTCTCCATTGCTGAAGGGCACTGTCTATGTCGCCGCACTGGGCGTAGATATCGCCGGCATGCTCGCGTACCACGGCACCGGGCAGCGAGTCGTGCTGCAGGGCCTGGTCAATGTATATGCGTGCCTCGGCATAGCGGCTCTGCATGAAGAGTATCCAGGCGTAGGTGTCCAGATAGGTGGAGTTTTCAGGCTCGGCCTTGATGGTGCGGTAGCTCATCCGCTCGGCTTCGTCCAGCCGTTTGTCCTGCAGGCTGAGGTAGTAGGCGTAGTTGTTCAGGCATCCTATGTTGTCGTCTTTCCACACCAGGCAAGAATCGTAGGCGGCAAAGGCTTCGGCCTCGCGGTTCTTCTGGTGCAGCAGGTCGCCCATGACGGCATAGAAATCGCTCACGATTTCGGGGATGCTCTCGTCGTTGATGACACTGATGCCGTTCTGGAAAGCCTCCAGCGCATGATCGGTGTCTTCCTGCCTGTAGTAGGCCATCCCCTGATAGTAGTAGAACACCATCTCCTCAGGGTTATACTGGCGGGCTGCCTGACAAAGGCTGATGATGCGCTCGTTGTCCTCGTCTTCCCAGGCTTGCTGCACCAGGCGCAGACGGGCCGACGCCTGGTCGGGCGCCAGCTGGAGCACATATTCAAAAGCCTGTCTCACACTGTCGCGGGACATGCCCAGCAGCTGCATGTAGGCAGCTTTCATCTCGGCCAGGTCGGGGCTGGGCTCGGGCTGTGCCAGCAGCTCATCGAAGAGGCTGAGCACCACGGTGCTGTCGCCGTCGTTCTGCGCCGTCTCGATGATGAGCTGGCGCATCTGGTTGGCCTTGTCCTCGATGGTGGCCTGAGGGTTAAGCAGGATGGCGTGGTTCACCGAGTCGGCCGCCTCCTCGTCGCCGCTGCGTATGTAGTAGTTGCGCATCACCTGCTGGGCACTCAAGTTGCGCGGCTCCTCGGCCAGAATCTGCTCCAGCACCTCACGAGCCTCTTCCTCGTGGTCGGTCACCAGCAGTGTGTTGGCGTAGAGCGTGCGGTAGCGCAGGTCGTAGGGGTAGTGGTCGGCCAGCTGCCTGGCCTCCTTCACCGCGTTCTCGGCATCGTTCATGTCGATGTACAGGCGGCACTTGGTCAGCGCGGTGCGCTCGGTAGGTCCGTCGGCCAGCTCCATGCGGTCGAGCATCTCGATGGCCTTGTCATAGTTCTTCTCGTGGCTGTAGAGCTGGAACAGCGTCTCCAGCAGCTCCGACCGGCTCTTGTCCTGATCGTAAAGTTTTTCCACCACCTCGGTGGCCTCCGCCACCTGTTCGTTACTGAGGTAGGCAGTGGCGAGCCGCTCCATGTAGGTGGCGTTCTCCGGCTCCAGCAGATGGGCTTTCTGATAGAGAGCCAGCGCCTGCTTGCCGTTGTCCATCTCAGCGTAGATCTGCCCCAGGAAGAAACAGGCTTCCGATGCATCGGGACGCAGCTCGAGACAGCGCGACAGCAGGTCGAAGGCAGCATCGCGGCTGCCCGTCTGCATCTGGAGTATCGCCTCATGGAACAGAATGTCGTACTCGCGGCCGACTTCAGAATCTTGGCTACAGAATGCTGAGCTTTGTGCACAGGCAACGGTCTTGCCATTGACATGCAAGACGGATGCCAACACAAGAATTGCTGTAGCCAAAACTTTCAACCTGTACATGGTATTCTGTAAACCTTTTTCCTCCTTCTCTATTTCACGCCAGTGTGGCCATAGCCGCCAACGCCACGCTCCGTCTTGTCGAGCGTCTCCACCTCTACGAACTCCCCTTGCTCATGGCGGGCGATGACCATCTGTGCGATGCGCTCGCCGTCGTTCACGGTGAAGTCCTCCTGAGAGAGGTTGATGAGCAGCACGCCCACTTCGCCTCGGTAGTCGGCATCGATAGTCCCAGGAGCGTTGAGCACGGTGATGCCCCGTTTCAGGGCCAGTCCGCTGCGTGGCCGCACCTGTGCCTCATAGCCCGGCGGCAGAGCGATATACAGACCTGTCGGAATGAGTTTGCGCTCCATGGGGCGCAACACAATAGGCTCCCCGATATTGGCCCTGAGATCCATGCCTGCACTCTGCGCGGTGGCGTATGCAGGGAGTGGCTGGTGGCCACGGTTCACTACTTCTATCTTCACTGGTAATATACCTATTTACTACTTTGCTTTTTTATCTTTAAAACGTTGCCAGCACTTCCCTGGCAGAAATGTATTGGATACTCCCCACTGAGCTCGACACCACGATGGTCTCGTTGCGCAAGGCTTTCTCTTCCAGCATTCGTTTCTCGGCGAGACGCAACCCTGTCTCCAGTTTCCGAGTAAAATTTTTCACTTCTCTATTAGACATAAGCCAGCATATTTTCGTATGATACGTTTTCCAATATTTCAGTCTTAGCGTTCAAGCCGCCCGTAGCCACCGTACGACGTGGCGTGTCGCTATTGTCGAACACAGCCCAATAGTCCACTAGCGGCACAAACAGCCGGAACAGGTTTCTGATGCCAGCGGCGTAGCGGCGGGTGATGGTGATACGAGGAATGTCGTGGCCACCCTTGTTCACTCGTTCGGCCACACGGCGCATGGCCAGCTCCGGACTGTTCAGCCAGAAGTAGAGCAGGCTGACACGGTAGCCTTGCCCCTGCGCGCGCCGCACCAGGTTGACATAAGAACGCGTGGCCAAAGTCGTCTCTATGGAGAAACTTTGGTCACGCGACAGCAGGTCTTCTATACGCTGCAGCATCAGCCGTCCGGCCTCTATGGCTACACTTGTAGGATTAAACGGTGACAGGCCACGTGCTATCTCGTCGGCATTGACAAATTCCTTGCATCCGAGAATCTCGGGCAGCACCGTGTAGGAGGCGGTTGTCTTTCCCGCCCCGTTACAGCCACCGATGATATACAAGTTCTTTGCCATAAATCGGTGCAAAGGTACGAAAAAGTTGGCAGTTAGTTGGTAGGAGTGAGGAGTAATGTGCGTTTGCTTAACAATTTTTATTCTTTTTCAAGAAAAAAAACTCATCGCTACTCACTACTAACTGCCAACTTTTTAGTACTTTTGCAGCCATGAACTGGCAACAACTTATTTCCAACTGCCGCCTGGGTCAAGAGCACCGCCATACTGAGCGGCACGACTACAGGCCAGAGTTCAAGCGCGACTACGACCGCCTGATTTTCTCGGCTCCTTTCCGCCGCCTGCAAAACAAGACACAGGTCTTCCCCCTGCCGGGCAGCGTCTTTGTGCACAACCGCCTGACCCACTCGCTCGAAGTGGCCAGCGTGGGCATGTCCCTGGGCAACGATGTGGCGCGCCATCTGTGTGCAAGGAACCGCGATTTCGTCGACAGTCTGATACCCGAGACAGGGCAGATCGTAGCTACGGCCTGCCTGGCCCACGACCTGGGCAACCCGCCCTTCGGCCATAGCGGCGAGAAGGCCATACAGACCTTTTTCACCGAGGGCAAGGGCCAATACTTGCAGGAGCGCGTCAGCCCCGCGTTTTGGAGCGACATCACCCGTTTCGACGGCAATGCCAACGCCTTTCGCCTGCTCACCCACAGCTTCAAAGGACGCCGCAAAGGCGGTTTCGCCATGACCTACAGCACACTGGCCAGCATCGTGAAGTACCCCTATCCTTCTACCGGAGCAGGAAAGAAGAACAAGTTCGGCTTCTTCACCACCGAGCGCCACGCCTACGAAACCATCGCCACGCAGCTGGGCATCCCGCAGACAGCCCCCGACCGCTGGGCACGCTATCCGCTGGTCTATCTAGTAGAGGCTGCCGACGACATCTGTTATGAGATCATGGACCTGGAGGATGCCTACAAGCTGAAGATTCTCTCCTACGATGAGACGGCCACGCTGATGCTCAGTTTCTTCGATGAAACCGCCAGAAATCGCATCTGCCAGCGCATCAGCGACGAGGAGTTGACCGACCCCAACGAGAAAATACAGTACCTGCGCGCCTGCGTCATCAACTTGTTGGAGAATGAGTGTGTGCAGACCTTCATCAACCATGAGGAGGCCATTCTCGCCGGAACATTTACAGACTCACTCATCGACCATATCAGTCCCCTCCCCTGCGAGGCATACCAGCGCTGCGCCCGCCTGTCGCGCCAGCGAATCTACAGAAGCCAGGTGGTGCTCGACGTCGAGCTCTCCGGCTATCGCATCATGGCCACCCTGATGGAGCTGATGATTGAGGCCATCGAGCACCCCGAACGCTACTACTCCCAGCAGCTCATCGGGCGCGTCAGTAGCCAGTACGACATCGACAGCTCCGAGCTGGAGAGCCGCATCATGGCCGTCATCGACTACATCAGCGGCATGACCGATGTCTACGCCCTCGATGTCTACCAAAAGATATGCGGCATCAGCCTGCCCATCGTCTGACCCACAAGCGCTCATCAGCGGAAATTAGCCTCTCATACAAAGACTTTTTACCCCAAAAAACGCCCTGTAAAAAAACTTTTTCACAAAAAAACGCCCAAATGTTTGGCAGTTCGAAAGAAAATGACTACCTTTGCACCCGCAAAACAAAAAATGCAGCCAACATGGTGCCCGTAGTTCAGTTGGTTAGAGCGTCAGATTGTGGTTCTGAATGTCGACGGTTCGAGTCCGTCCGGGCACCCAAAGCTTAAAGTCCTGTAAGTGAGCAACTTACAGGACTTTTTATATTCAAACCTTTCAAAGTTGTAGGCACATTGTAGGCACATCTTCAAAAGACGGCTCAATTAACATTCAGTAACAAGGATATTTCTTTGTATGGTTATAAATACCTTTTTGATGAAAGTTAATGTTGACGTTTGCTTGTTGAAAAATAAAAAAATACTAAAATATTGTTTGAAATAATGGTTGTTTAAAATTAAATCACTAAATTTGCGTTCAAATCAATAACTTTTGAGATGAAAGATTTGAATAGACTTAAGATTGTACTTGTTGAAAAAAAGAAAACTAGCAAGTGGTTAGCTGAGCAGTTGGGAAAGAATGCCTCGACTGTTAGTAAGTGGTGTACTAACACATCACAACCAGACCTACAAACTTTGGATAAGATTGCATCATTACTTGGGTGTGATAAGAAAGAACTAATTACGGACTAAAATATCTTGATATGAACGAGAAAAAATATATCACCTATCTGGAGCGATACCATCAATGGCAAATTGCCCACCAAGAAAAAGCTAATGATGAATTATCTGAGCGAGAAGCCCATGCTAAGGAGATGCAAAAGTACGACAAAACCCGTCTTCTAAACATGACGGCTAATGATGTTTATAATCTGCTTTCTCCGCTATGGGCAATGGGTATGTGGGGTAATAAGCACTACAAAATAGACAACCTGATTGAGACAAATAGCATTGAACTAATCCGAGCTCAGTTTGCCAATTTGCTATATGGAAAGGAATCACTTGCCAAGCGTTGGGACGAATTCCGCCAGAAGATTAAAGGCATTGGTCCTGGCATCATGAGTGAGATTCTGAACAAAGCATTTCCAGATGATTGCATTCTTTGGAATAGTAAGACCAAGAACGGCTTTACCATCCTTGAAGTGCCAAACACACCCAAATACGACTCTGCAATGGATGGAAAGATGTATGCTTATCTGTCGGAGTGTGGCAAGAAGATGCTGGATTATGCCAAGAGCAAGGGCTACAATGATTTAGAAAACTTGATTGCCCTCGACTATTTCATTTGGCAAGAAGTCCAAAAAGACATTGACGAGCCAGAAGCAACAGATGTTGAGGTACCCAAGACTAAAAAAGAATCGAATTTCGTTCATAACGACATACGAGATAAAATCAAAGAAATCGGTGAGTGCTTAGGCTTCAAGGCCACAACTGAAGTCACCGTAGCCAATGGCGCAAGGGTTGATGCTGTCTGGGAAGTCTCTATTGGCAACATGGGTAGGATCATCTATGTATTTGAAGTGCAGACCTCTGGTTCTATTGACAGCCTAATCCTGAACCTAATGAAGGCAAAGAACAACAAGGCTGTTCAGGGCATAGTCGCTGTTTCTGATACAGAACAAATCGAGAAGATTCGCAAAGAGGTCGAATCGCTCGACGACATCAAAAAAGACATCAAGTATTGGGACTATACCGAAGTCCTTGAAGTCCACGAGGCTTTGCAAAAAGCCAATGAGAGTATTAACAAATTAGGACTTGTGCCTGTGAGTTTATAGGAGTGTTATTTCTCATATAATGTGTAAGTACATGTTTAGATTAAGTAAGAATCAAGAAATATGAAATTATTTTCAGAAAGATACGGATATATTAAGCCTTCTGATGCCCTTATCACAGAATGCATGCCCAATGAAGTCCAGAATGCTATCTATAATTGTCTCAATAGATACCAAGAAGAAAATTGTAGTGTTTTTGAAACCATGGATAAACTTGTATGGACCAACTTTATGAATGAAAAAGAGTGTGAATATGATAGAGTGCTATTTAATAGGGGGTATGTATGTTTGAACTATATTGACGATACAAATAATCTTTGGCATCAAAAGTTATCTTTGATTGATTTTCTTTTAGAGGTATTAAGAAAGTTAGAAAGTTATTATCATAAAGAATACCCTTCTTTTGCAGATTCAATAAATCGGAATTTTAGTCGGCTGAATTACGGTTATCGGATTATAAATAGATATGTAACACCGATAACATCAAAAGAAGAAGTTGAAAGCATAGAAGAGGCTATTGAAAGTGCAAAAGACAATATAAAAGAGCATTTGAATAGTGCTTTAAAACTTCTTTCCAATAAGGAAAAACCAGATTATAGGAATTCTATTAAAGAGTCAATCTCTGCAGTTGGAGCACTTTGCCGAGAAATGACTGAAGAAAATGATTTGGGGAAAGCTCTATTTTCTTTAGAGAAAAAGCAAGAAGTGTTACACCCTCAATTAAAAGCTGCATTTGGCAATCTTTATAGTTATGTTAATGAAAAACAAAGCGGGATACGACATGAACTAATGGATGAAACAGGGACTTATGTGCCTACATATCATGAAGCAAAGTTTATGCTTGTAACTTGCTCGGCATTTATAAACTATTTAAACGGCAAATACAATTAATTATGGAAGAGATAATAAAGAAAGGTATAGAAAAAAGGCTTATATCAATTAATGAGGATGAGAGCCGAATTACATATACGTATGTAAACAAGACACGTAATTACCTTGACCCTGAAGAGAAAGTTGAGGCAGAGTCTTTCTTGAAATTAGTTTTGGTGTATAATTACCCTGTACAAAGAATCAAATTGTTTGAAAAAGTCAAAATGGGTTCAAGTACAAAAGAAGCGGACATTATTGTATATGATGATGATTTGTTCGAAAGCCCTTTAATAATTGTTGAATGTAAAAAACAAGAAGTTTCTGAAGCTGAATTCCTACAAGCTATTGAACAGGCTGCAAGTTATGCATATGCTCTCTCAGGAACGGTGAAATATATATGGACAACTTCTGGCATCAAGGATTCTTATTTGCAAATTGATAAAGAGAGGCAGACCAGAATACCCATTCCCAATATTCCGATTTTAGGAAAACCTATACCTAAATA
>JAILFU010000228.1 GCA_024697405.1 Prevotella sp. | reverse complement strand
CTTATACTCACGCATCTTCAGTACGCTGCGCCAACGATAGAACAGTAATAGAAGAATGAGAAACAGCAACAAACAGGCGATGATTATTCCACGGACTCGCTCTTTATTTGTCATTTGTTCCATCTCCAGTGCATGCTGCTGATGGCGGCTATAATTATACATTGCCGCAGTTCGCTCTACTTCTGCTGTAGCCATTTGTGAATAGACACTATCCATCATTTCATAACTATATAAAGCATATTTAGCTGCAGAGTCAGGACGATGAACTTTCATGAACAATCTGGAAAGGCCAAGAGCCCCCATGTTCTGGTTCATGGCATCGGTGCCATTGCTAAGTTCTTTGCGGAAATAATATTCTGCAGAATCGTTTTGGGAGAGAGTTACATAATACAGCCCTTTGTAGTAGTAATATACTTCACGACCTTTTGCTACATTATGCAAAGAATCAAAATACCCAGACTGTGATTCATAGGCTTCTATATATTTCTTTGCTTTGTCAATTTCGCTTTTCTTCAAAAGGCTTTTAATTGGAAGCATGCAATATTGTGAGGCAAGCCCAGTCCCTTCATAATCGAGGATAAGAGCATAAACATCATCAAACATGGCAATTACGGAGTCTGACTGTTGCATTCGGTTATATGCATTGATTTTCAGAACGCTACCATTTAGAGCCTGAATAGTATCTTCTGCTCTCCATGCAAAGTGGATTGACATATCTTGATTGTGTAGATATTCGTCCATCAGATTCTGCTGATAAAAAATACCTGACATCTGACCATAGACGCGGCTCAGTGTGTGGTAGTCGCAGTCGGTGGCGGTGGTGTCGGCACAGTCGGCAGCATCAAGATAGGCATTGATGGCGGCGGGTGCCTCGCCCATGTCGGCGTAGGTGCGGCCGAGGATGGAGTGGGCGCGCATGCGCTCGTTGGCGTCGCCGTGGCGGTCGAAATAGCGGACGAGGTGCTCGGCCAGCGAGTCGTTCTGCATCACCGAGTCGGCACGGTTCATCCGCTCCAGCTCTGTGAGCTGCCGGAGCATCTGCTCGTGGCTCTCGCCGCAGGCGGCGAGGAGCAGGAGCAACACGAAGGAAAAAACACCGTAACGTAACATTGTCTGCCGTCTGTTTGTCCTCATGTCTTTATGTTCTTATGTCTAAATTATTTCGATGTCGATAAGGTAGCATATAAAATGTTCTACAGCGCGATGACGCGGATGGAGTAGGGCGGCAGCACGGTAGGACTGCTGGTGGTGATGCGCTGGGCATGCGCCTTCTGGTCTTCCACGCCGTTGCCCGTCAGCTGCTCACATTCCACGGTGCCTTGCAGACTGAGGCCTGTTATGCTCAGGCTAAGTGTTGAAGGCAGGGCATTCACCAGCTTCAGAAACATCTTTCCCGTCTTTGAGTCTGCCACGAGGCTGGCTCCCACGCGGTGGCTCAGCTGTGGCTGGTCGATGGTCAGCGTTGAGCTGACGTAGTGGTCGCCGCTGTAGACGGAGAAGAGCCGCTGCACCTCGTAGGCAGGCGTGGTGCGCACGCTGGTATTGCCGAAGTAAATCATGTCGGGGTTCCAGTTGGAGTGGCCGTCCTTCGAGAGCATGGGGGCATAGCTGGTCATCTCGACGATGTCGCCGTTGCGCTCGATGTCGGTCAGGTAGAGGGCTTCGGCCAGTGCCGTCTCCAGACAGGGGCGCTTCACATTGGTAGAGGCGGCCCACTCTCCCAGATAGACTTTGGTGGCTCCTGCTGCTGCCCCTGAAGGGGCTGTCCTTGGGTAATTGTCGTAGTAGTGGCGGTGGTGGAGAAACCATCCCGTGGACTCATAGTAGTGCTCGTCGGTCATATACTGCAAGTCGGGATGCTCGCGGGTGAAGCGCCAGCCCTCCTGGTAGTCGGCCGAGGGATGGTGGAAGGGCCCGACGGTGCCGCAAAGCTTCACGTAGGGATAACGCTGGCGGATGGCGCGGCAGATCATCTCGTAGCGCTCTTCAAAGACGGTGCCTATGATGTCCTCGTTGCCGATGCCGAGGTATTTCAGGTTGAAGGGTTCGGGATGGCCGGCGTCGGCACGCATGCGTGCCCACTGGTTTGTGGCGGGGTCGCCGTTGGCCCACTCTATGAGGTTGCACAGCTCGTCGATGTAAGCCGGCATCTGGTCCATGGGTATGCCGCCCTGCTGTCCGCCTATGCCCTCGGCATTGGCCGCCGAGTTCTGGCAGGGCACGCCGGCGGCCAGCACCGGCAGGGGTTCTGCGCCGATGTCCTCGCAGAACTGGAAGTACTCGAAGAAGCCCAGGCCGCGCGTCTGGTGGTAGCCCCAGATGTTGAAGTCGGGCTTTCGCTCCTGCAGCGGGCCTACGGTATGGTTCCAATGGTAGATGTTCTCCAGGCCTTGCCCGTGGCTCATGCAGCCGCCGGGGAAGCGCACAAATTTGGGGTGCAGGTCGGCGATGACCTGTGCCAGGTCGCAGCGCAGCCCGTTTTTACGGTTCATGAAGGTCTCCTGCGGGAAGAGCGACACCATGTCGATGCCCACATGGGCAGCTTTCAGGGGGATGATGACCAGACGGGCCTTGTTGTCGGAGGCGGTGGCGGTGAGCACGGTGGAGTACTGTTGCCAGTCGCCCGCGCGGGTCTTCAGCTTGCTTTTGGCTAACAAGGTTCCGTCGTGTCCCACCAGCTGAATGGAGAAGTCCTGCTTCTGTCCGCCGGCAAGAACATACATGGAAAAGTCGTATTTTTTGCCTGCCTCAACGACGATTCCGTCCCAGCCCTCGTTCCAGATGGTGTCGGGCCAGAGGAGTGCATAGTGGGGGTTGTTAGGGTGCAGCGGGTGCTCGGTGGCAATCTCTATGGGCTTTGACGAGTGCCAGGCGGTGGTGGCGTTCCAGCCGCCGTGGTCTTTCTCCGTGTATTCAAAGTCGCGGTTCTGGACCAGCTCGGCGTAGAGTCCGCCGTCGGCAGCGTAGCTGATGTCCTCGAAGAAGATGCCGATGAGCTTGTCGCTGATGGGCTTCTGCCGGCCCATGTCGACGGTCAGCGTGGCACCGACGGTCTTTGGCAGCGAGGCGAGGTTCTTCTTGTCGTCGTGCATGCGCTCGCTGCTCTTCCTGCCGTCTTCGGCCCGCTCGTCGAAAAACTGGCGGATGCGGGCCATCTCTTCTGCTGTGAGCAGGAACGTCTGTCCCGTACACTCTTTGCCGTCGATGTTCTTACGGTCTTCTGTCTTCGTGACACCGACAATGCTCTGCAGCTCCGAGTCCGAGATGCGTTCTCCGGTTGTGAAATGGCGGAAGTCGGGCGTGGCCTTCACGCGGTAGTGTGCCCCGCCGGAAGTGTAGACAATGTCGAAGCCGTCGCCCGCCGGAAGAACGACGGGGTCCAGGCAGTTGCCGGTGGCGACGCGGGGATAGTCCTGCGGCCTCCAGTTTACTAGGTCAGCACTATAGGCAGCGGCGAAGAGCGGGGCACGGTCGTTCACTTGGAACACCAGCCGCCAGGAGCCGTCGTTGGCACGGCAGAGCGAGGGGTGGTACATACGCTTCTCGGCACCCCACGTGCCGTAGTCGCTGCTGCAGAGCTGACCCAGTTGCTTCCAGCCGTCGGGCGTACGCACGGCGGCGTGCAGCCCCTGACGGAAGTCGGGGGAATAGATGAAGATACTGTCCCGTTGGGCGATGGCCGCCGAGCTGGGGAAAAGGGCTGCCGAAGCCAGCAGCAGGCTGAATAGTTTTCGCATGGCAAATGAATGTTTTGGGGTTTCCTGCGTGCAAAGTTACTAATTATTATGGAATTATAGGCCAGTCAAGCGCAAAAAACTATGTTTTTATTTTTATTTTACGCAAAAAATGCTTACCTTTGCCCCCGCAATTGTAAATCTACTTATGAAGAAACTTTTTTCCCTGTTGCTCGTGCTGCTTGCAACGTTACCGGTAAGTGCACAGAGCGTTTACAACGTATTGGATTTTGGTGCCAAGGGTAACGGTGTGACCGATGACGCCCAAGCCTTACAGCAGGCCATCGACCGCTGCAGCAGTGAAGGTGGCGGCCGTGTGCTGCTGCCTCGTATGCACACCTTTCTCTGCGGCCCCGTGGAGCTGAAGAGCAATGTGGAGCTGCATCTGGAAAGCACGGCCACGCTGCTGTGCAATCCCGACGAGAGCCTCTACACGCTGAGTGCTTTCAAGGAAAACCGTGGCGAGGGCATGATGTGGCTCTGGGCCAAGAATGCCCGTAACCTGAGTATCACCGGCCGTGGCACCATCCATGGCAACGGCATCAAGTTCATGGGTATGGAGCTTGCCGACAGCTATGAGCTGAAGCCACTTGCCGACATGGCTTTCGACCCCCGGCCCCATGTGCTGACGCTCATCGGCTGCGACAACCTGCTCATCCGCGACGTCACCATCATGGAGGGAGCCTACTGGACGGTGCACCTCGTGGGCTGCAACGTTGCCCTCATCGACGGCATCAACCTGCTAAACAACCTGAAGATACGCAATGGCGACGGCATAGACCTCGACCACTCGAAGAACGTGCGCATCGCCAACTGCCACATCACCAGCGGCGACGACTGCATCTGCCTGAAGAACCGCCGCGAGTGGGCCGAGTATGGTGCCTGCCACGACATCGTGGTCACCAACTGCACGCTGGCCTCGCGCTCCTGCGCCATCAAGCTCGGCTCGGAGAACATGGACAATATATATAATGTGTTGGTCGACAACTGCATCATCACCGGCTCCAACCGTGGCGTGGGCATTCAGAACCGCGACGAGGGCACCATCACCGACGTCACCTTCTCGAACATCATGATGGACCTGCAGCTCTGGAGCGACGTGTGGTGGGGAAAGGCCGAGCCCATCTACGTCACCAGCTATCCCCGTGCCGACGGCAACCACAAGGATGCCAACTGGCGTTTCCCCAAGGGCGAGACACATGGCCGCTGCGGGGCCGTGAGCCGCATCGCGTTCAACAATATCCAGGCCACCTCGGAGAACGGCTGCTTCATCGGCGGCGACACCAGCGACAAGGTGAGCGACATCCAGCTGAACAATGTCACCCTGCACCTGCGCCGCCAGACCACCTACCCCAACGGCATCTACGACAAGCGCCCCTGCAAGGGCGAGACCTTCGTCACAGGCCGCGTCTACGGCGTGTATATCGAGGAGGCTTCGGGCGTCAGCATCGAGAACCTGACGGTGAACAACTACCTGTCGAACTACGAGGGCAAGGTGAAATATCCTGCCAAGACGCTGAACCCCATCCACCGCTTCAAGAACTTTGTCAACAAGACGGCGGGCGAGATGTCGCAATAGAAAAAGCGTTATCTCGTTATTACGAAATGACGTTATAACGAGATATCGAAACATCGAAACATCGAAACATCGAAACATCGAAACATCGAAACATCGAAACATCGAAACATCGAAACATCGAAAAACATCATAATCTTTTAAAACAAGTTTTTATGCGAAACGTAACAAAAGCATTCAGCCGCACACTGGCGCTGGCCTTGCTCCTGATGGTCTCGACCATGGCCTGGGCACAGCAGCGCATCAGCGGCACTGTGACCGACGCCAAGGGCGAGACCCTCATCGGCGTCAGCGTGAAGCAGGCCGGCACACAGAATGGCGTGACCACCAACATCAACGGCCAGTTTACCATCACTGTTCCCCAGGGAGCCAACCTGGAGTTCAGCTACATCGGCTACACACCTATGACCGTCCGTGCTGCCAACGGCATGACCGTCATCCTGCAGGACGACAACCAGCTGCTGGAGGAAGTGGTGGTCGTGGGCTACGGCACCATGCGCCGCAAGGATGTCACCTCGTCCATCACCACCGTGCAGGCCAAAGACCTGAACACGGGCGTATTCACCGATCCTGCCCAGCTGCTGCAGGGCAAGGTGGCCGGCCTGACCGTGACTAGCAACGGCGACCCCAACGGCACGCCGAGCATCACCCTGCGTGGTGCCTCCTCGCTGCGTGAGAGCGCCATGTCGCCCTACTATGTCATCGACGGTATCCCCGGTGTGGACATCTCGATGGTGGCTCCCGACGACATTGAGAGCATCGACGTGCTGCGCGACGCCTCCGCCACCGCCATCTACGGCTCGAAGGCTGCCAACGGCGTAATCATCATCACCACGAAGAGCGGACAGGAAGGCCGCACCAACGTGAGCTACAATGCCTACGTGGCTTTCGACAAGGTGTCGAAGACGCTCGACATGGCCTCGGCCAGCGACATCACCGCCTTTGTCAACAACCCCGCACACTATGTCAACGGCGCTCCCGTGCCCGGCTTTGGTGCCGGCGGTAATACCGACTGGCAGGACGAGGTGCTGCGCACCGGCTTCAGCCACAACCACAACCTCAGCATTAACGGCGGCAACGGCCAGACGAAGTACATGGCCTCGCTGAACTATACCGACCGTGAGGGTGTCGTCCGTTCGACGAACATGAACCGCCTGAACGCCCGCTCGCTCATCACCACCAGCGTGCTGAAAGACCGTCTGCAACTCTCTATTGGCGTGAATGCCATGCAGGGCAAGCACGAGGGCGTGCGCACAGGCATCGACGGCGCATCGGTGCTCGACGCCATGAACTACTACGCTCCCACGAATCCCATCAAGGCTGCCGACGGCTCATGGTACAACACCAACGAGAAGCAGAACTACAACCCCCTGTCGCTGATGCACGAGAACCGCTCGGAGACCATCTGGAAGCGCATGCAGTTCATCGGCAAGGCATCGCTGAAGTTATTCGAAGGCCTGGTGTGGAACGCCAACTACTCGCTGAACAGCCGTCAGAGCACCTACGCCAGCTACGACTCTTCCGACAACCAGGTGGACCAGGGCTATACCGGCATTGCCAACCGCAATACCTATAAGGGTCAGGACCAGACCTTCGAGACCTACGGAAACTACGATGTCACCCTCGGCAAGGTGCACAAGCTGGGCCTGATGGCTGGCTATACTTGGGAGGAGCGTGAGAGCGGCGACGGCTTCGGCGTCACCGTGCGCGACTTCTACGACGATGCCCTCTCCTGGCATAACCTCAGCTATGGCGCCACGCTGAAATTCCCCAGCGACGTGCAGAGCGGCGTGCAGGAGAACATCCGCAACATCTCTTTCTACGGACGTCTGAACTATTCTTATAACAGCCGCTACATGCTGACGGCCAGCATCCGCCGCGACGGCTCGTCGGTCTTCGGCAAGAACCACCAGTGGGGTACGTTCCCCGCCGTCTCCGCCGCCTGGAACATCAGCGAGGAGCCGTTCATGCAGGGTTCCGCCTTCGACCAGCTGAAGCTGCGCGTGGGCTACGGTGTCAGCGGTAATGCCATGGGCTTCGGTGCCTACACCGCCCGCGAGCGCTATGTGGCCGACGGCGTGTTCACCTACAACGGCGTGACCATGCGTACCATCAAGGCCGCCGGCAATGCCAACCCCGACCTGAAGTGGGAGTCGACAGGCATGTTCAACATCGGCCTCGACTTCGCCTTCCTCAACAGCCGCGTCAACGGTAGCCTGGAGTTCTACAACAAGAAGACCTGGGACCTCATCTGGGACTACTCCGTCTCCACAGCCGTCTATCCCTACGGATGGATGACCGCCAACGTGGGCGACATCACCAACCGTGGCGTGGAGCTGACCTTGAACATCGTCCCCGTCAGGACGAAGGACTTCCAGTGGCAGACCACCATCAACCTGGCCCACAACCAGAACAAGGTGGACAAGCTCTCGAACGACACCTATAGCGTGGACTACATCGACAAGGCCGACGCCAACATCGTGGGCATGTCGTCATTTAGCATGGCTGCCTGCCAGCGCATCCTCGAGGGAGAGCCGCTCGGCACCTTCTGGACCCTGGAGTGGGCCGGCTACGACAGCGACGGAAAGTCGACCTACTACAAGCACGACCCCGTGACCGGCGAGCGCACCGGCGAGACCACTACCAATCCCACCTATACCGACCGCACGAAGGCCGGCAGCGCACAGCCCAAGCTGACCTACGGCTGGAACAACACGCTGAACTACAAGAACTGGAGCCTCACCGCCTTCTTCCAGGGCGTGCTGGGCAACAAGATTATGAACACGTCGAAGGAGCAGTACTCCAACAAGACCATGTTCGCCGGCGGCAAGAACGTGCTGGCCGACGCACTGGCCAACCCCAACTTCTGGACCGACACCAACGCCAACCTGCCCTCCGACAAGTATCTGGAGGACGGCAGCTACCTGCGTCTGGCCAATATCACCCTGGGCTACACCTTCCGCAACTTGGGAGGATGGGCTGAGAGCCTGAACCTCTATGCCACGGCCAACAACCTGCTCACCATCACTAGCTACGACGGTCTCGACCCCGAGGTCAACCTGGGCGGCCTCACCCCCGGCATGGACTACCGCTACACCTTCTATCCTCACACCCGCTCGTTCCTCTTCGGTGCCAAGATCAACTTCGCCACCAAGGCCGAGAAGAAGGCCGCACCCGGACAGACCGTGTACGTGTCTGACAACGACGAGATTAACCGCCTGCGTGCTGAGATTGAGCAGCTGAAGAACCGCCAGCCCGGTACGACAGTCATCGACAACAGCCGCATCGTCACCTTCCCCTACCTCGTGAACTTCGTCATCGGACAGAGCGAGCTGGCCAACCGCGAGAAGGTGAATCTGGAGACCGTGGCCCAGATGATTAAGGCCACGCCTGAGAAGAAGTACTCCGTCTATGGCTATGCCGACAAGCAGACTGGCAGCGTGGAGCGCAATGCCCAGCTGGCACTGGAGCGCTCAGTGAACGTCTACGACATCCTCACCAAGCAGTATGGCGTGCCTGCCTCGCAGCTGGTGCGCGAAGCCAAGGGTGGCGTCGACGTGATGTATCTCAACGACCCGCAGCTCTCCCGCTCGGTCATCATCTCTGAAGTGAAGTAACTGAAAAGGTAAAAGGGTAAAAACGAAAAAGGTAAAAAAGTGATGAATATGAAGAACAATATATTGAGACTTTTCTGTGGCGGTCTGCTGTGCTGCGGCGGTGCCGCAGCTCTCACCGGCTGCACCGATCTGGATGTGGACATGAACTCGCAGTACACCTCCTATCCGGAGAACGACAAGATTGACCCGCAGGCCATCGTCGAGGCCGAGATGAGCGATGTCTACTTCCAGTTCCGCGACTGC
Source organism: Prevotella sp. (assembly GCA_024697405.1). GTDB lineage: Bacteria > Bacteroidota > Bacteroidia > Bacteroidales > Bacteroidaceae > Prevotella. The sequence continues at coordinate 7,553 of JAILFU010000228.1, read as the reverse complement.
ATGGGCCGCCGCTACATGGAGGCTCAGACGCTCTCGTCCGACGAGATGGTTGGCGTGAGCTTCAGCGGCGACTACTACGACAGTGGCACCTACGCCCACATGTCGCTGCACGACTTCCAGGCCACCGACCCCTCGAACGGACACTTCAGCCCGCTCATGGAGGGTATCACCAAGGCCAACGAGAAGATGGCCAAGTTCGAGGCGATGGGCGATGCTGCCGTGGCTCCCATCCGTGCCATCCGTGCATATTTCACCTTCCTGCTGATGGACAGCTATGGCGATGTGCCCATCCTCGACCACCTGCTTGCCGAGGGCGAGGCCGTCGACCGCTCGCCCCGTGCCGACGTGGCCCGCTGGATTGAGAGCGAGCTACTCGACGCCATCCCCTATCTGACGAAGGAGAACAACGAGAACACCTACGGCAAGCCCAACCGCTGGATGGCCGAGGCCCTGCTGGCCAAGCTCTACATCAACTGGCCCGTCTATACCGCCAGCGATGTCACAGCCTACAATGCTGCCAGCTATTCGAACGAGAAACTGGCCGACTGCGTCAGCTATTGCGACGACATCATCCAGAACGGCCCCTTCAGCCTCGACGGCGGTGCCAAGGGCTTCCGCTCGAAGTTCTTCCCCAACAACGGCGTGCAGATTAAGGACTTCATCTATGCCATGCCCTACGACGCCGAGACGCAGCCCGGCAACCAGTATATGCGTCCCTGCATCTGGCGTCAGGCCAACAAGGTCAATCCCAGCTATTTCGGCATGCAGCTCTCGAAGAGCGTGGGCGGCAACTTCGCCGTCAGCCCCGAGATGGCCGACCTCTTCACACTTCTGGGCGACGACCGCAACGGCACCGTGCTCAGCGGCACCATCTACATCTACGACCCCGTCACCTACGAGCCTACTACCACTCCGTGGCAATATGAGGGTCAGAACGTGGTGCTGACGAAGACCATCGAGCTGGATCCCGCCGAGACCGCTCTCGACCACCTCGACGTGGGCAAAAGCGTGAAGGGCTGGAGCCAGGGCTACCGCAGCATCAAGTACTTCGTCATCGACCAGGACTTCAAGAACGACCGTAACCTGTCGAACGACGTGCCCATCTTCCGCTTTGCCGACATCCTGCTGACCAAGGCCGAGGCCCTGGTGCGTGGTGCTCAGCCCACCAACGGCGAGACGGCCATGAGCCTTGTCAACCGTGTGCGCACCTACGCCCATGCCCCGCTGCTCAATGCCGACCCCTCGCTGAAAGACCTGCTCGACGAGCGTGGCCGTGAGCTGTTCCACGAGAACTGGCGCCGCAACGACATGATCCGTTTCGGCACCTTCGAGAGTGAGTTCGGCTTCCACAAGCAGGGCTTCCCCACTGCCCGCTTCGAGAAGACCTGCCGCATCTTCCCCATCCCGCAGGACATCCTCAACACCAATACCAACTGGCAGCAGAATCCTGGCTATTAAGCCGAAATAGCACGAAAATACCCCCTATTCCTACTATCACTCATCGTAACCTCATGCAAACAACGAAGTTACTGGTAGTAGGAATAGGGGGTTTCCCTGCTATTTACCCCTTATCGATTCCCCTGCGAATGTGACGGTGGAAATGGAAACACCTGTGAGCATTAGCTGTTCTCATTTCTCCTACTAAAAGAACGCCACGCTGTATGTACCCCACGGCTGCAAGGCCGCCTACGAGGCAGCCAACTGCTGGAAGGAGTTCAACAAGATGGCAGAAATGGAACCTACGGGTGTCGAGGTGACCCGGCATCCCGCAGGCAATACCTGAAACGGAAAGGTAGTTTTTATTCAAGTTCCTATCCTAAACTCCTTAGACATGAGACTTGAGTGGTCTTACTGTTGCGCGTTCACCAGCCGCTGGTAGGCTTTGTAGTAAGACTGATAGGAACTGAAGCCTGAGGCCTGGGCGGCGACGTCCTTGGTCGACTTGGGGTGTTGCTGCATATACTGTTCGTAGTATTCCAGCCGTAGCTGGTTGACATATTTATAGAAGCCGCCGAAGTGCTCCTTGAAGGTGAGCGACACGTAGGTGCGGTTGGTGCCGCAGTGGTCCACCACCTGGTCCATCTTCAGGTGGGGGTCGAGGAAGCCCTGCTTCTCCTTCACATACTCCTCAATCTTCTGGGCTATTTGGGCGGTATGCTCCTCCATGAGTATGCGCTCGCGGCTACCCACCTCCGTTTCCTCCTGCTCCGTTTCTGAAAGGATGATGCCACGCCGCCATGCTGGCATCACGTTGAGCAGCAGCACCACATTGAAAACAGACAGCGGCAGGCACATCCAGGCCATCACGCTGGGACTGTCGGTCAGGAAGGCGGGCCAGATGAACGGCGTCAGGAAGACAGGCGCGAGCCACACGCGCTGGGCGTAGGCCAGTGGAAAGTCGTCGGGGTTGGAGTAGTTGTCGTCGCGGGCCTCGACAATGCACCCCCATACCTTCCACATCGACAGCGCGCAAAATGGGATGGTCAGCACGCTGACGCAAAGCACTAGCCATGCAAGGTAAAGACTATAGCATTAAGGGCCTTAGCGACAGCTCCAGGAAGTATAATGTGTGGGGCGCTTCCACGCCTGGAGCCTCCTACTGCCTGCCTTTCGGCACCCCCGGCAAGGCTCCCTACCAGTATCCCAATCCTAACGGCGAGAGCCGGTCGGCCAAGTTCGCCTATACCAAGATGAATGGTGACCAGGAGGAGAAGTTTGCCATCGTGTCGTTTGAGGATGCCTGCAACGACCAGGACTACGACGACGTTATTTTCGCCCTGAAGCCCGTCAACGCATTCACTCCGCTGCCCGAGGTGGAGGAAAAGAAGACGACGACCGTTGGCATCTACGCTTTCGAGGATCTGTGGCCCAGCAAGGGTGACTATGACCTGAACGACGTGGTGGTTGACTGCAAGCACGAGCGGTCGATGTCGCGCCAGAGTCAGGAGGAAGATTTCAAGATTTATCAGGAGACCTTCTACCTGACCACCTACCAGAACTATGTGGAGCTGGTCAGCGGCCTGGCTTTCACGCTCCTGCTTGAAGACCAGCCGTCGAGCATCGTGATGAAGAAGCAGGCCAAGAACTCCTTCATCCTGGAGGAAGTGCAGTTCCCTGTCGAGAATAACGTTTATTACCTCACCAGCGATGTCTCGGCAGAGCTGGGCACCACCTATATCCTCGAGCTGAACTACGACCAGGGACTGGCTGTGAGCAAGACAAAGGTGCTGCCTTTCATCTATCGCAACGAGGAGGGGGGCAAGACATGGGAGGTGCATGTTCCCTTCGAGGCTCCTACGGGCAAGATGAGGATGGGCTACTTCAAGACCGACGACGATGCTTCCGATCCTGCCACCGGCAAATACTTCCTGCGTTCCGTGTCTTCCGGCAACTTCCCCTTCGCTTTCTATCTTGCCAACGCACGGATAGATAAGTTCAAAGAGACCATCCTGGTGCGCAAGAACGAGAGCAGGAGCATCGACACCTTCTTTGAGGGCTACGAAGAGTGGGCCGTCACGAAAGGCGTTCAGAACAAAGAGTGGTATCTGCACCCCCGGCCTTAACCACAGGCCTGGGGGAGTTGAGGTGCAAAGGCAAGGAAAATAGTTCCGCTTTTTTCCCACATTATTTTTGGCCGTGTCACAAATAATGTGTACCTTTGCACCACGATGAAACAAAAACTTCTCTTCACCTTATCCGCATTCTTTGCCACTGCGGTGCTCAACGCCCAGGACGGCCCCACCATGGGCTGGAGTTCCTGGAACACCTATGGTGTGAACATCAACGAGCAGCTCATCAAGCGTCAGGCCGATGCGATGGTGCAAAAAGGGCTGAGCACGGTGGGCTTCGACCATATCAACATCGACGACGGCTATTTCGGCGGGCGCGACAAGGCTACCGGCCAGCTGCTCATCCACAAGACCCGCTTCCCCAACGGGCTGAAAGGTGTGGTCGACTATATCCACGACAAGGGCCTGAAGGCCGGCATCTACAGCGACGCCGGCCGTAACACCTGTGGCAGCATGTTCAACGGCGACGCCACGGGAAAGGGCGTGGGGCTATACGGGTACGACCAGCAGGACGCCGACTTCTTCTTCAAGGAGCTGGGCTTCGACTTTATCAAGGTCGACTTCTGTGGCGGCTCCTACTATCACAATGAAGACCATCTGGTGCTCGACGAGCAGGAACGCTACACCGCCATCGCCCAGGCCATCCGCAACACTGGGCGCACCGACGTGCGCATGAATGCCTGCCGCTGGGCCTATCCCGGCACGTGGATTGACAACGCCGCCTTTTCCTGGCGCACCACCGGCGACATCAACAACTCGTGGAACTCGGTGAGGGACATCATTGCCGAGAATCTCTATCTCTCAGCCTATTGCAGCAAGGGCCACTATAACGACATGGACATGCTGGAGGTGGGACGCTCGCTCACCGTCGAGGAGGACAAGACCCATTACGGCATGTGGTGCATGATGAACTCACCGCTGCTCATAGGCTGCGACCTCACCACCATCAAGTCGGCAACGCTGGCCCTGCTGAGGAACAAAGACCTCATTGCCATCAATCAGGATACGCTCTACCAGCAGGCTTACGTCGTGGCGATGGTCAGCGACTGCCATTTGCTGGTGAAGGATTTGGAGACGCTGAACGGGCTGAAGCGCGCGTTCGCCATCTACAACCCCAACGACGAGGCCAAGACTGTGCAGGTCGGTTTTCCCGACCTGGACCTCGGCGGTACCGTGCGTCTGCGCGATGTCTTCCAGAAGAAAGACCTCGGCGAGTTCACGGGCCAGTATGAGGTGAAGGTACCTGCCCATGCTACCCGCATTTACATCGCTGAGGCTGAGACGCGGCTTGAGCGCACGCGCTATGAAGCCGAGACTGCCTATATCAGCGACTATCAGGAAATCAAGAACAACCAGGCCGAGAAGACGGGCATCTACGAGGCGGCGGGCTTCTGTGCCGGCGGCTACAAGGCCGGGTGGCTGGGCTATAGCGACAAGAACGACCTGCAGTGGCGCAATGTCTATTCCGCTGCCGGCGGTCAGTACAAGCTCACCGTCGCCTATATCTGCGGCGAGCGACGCAACGTCACCGTCAGCGTCAATGGCGAGAAGGTGCAGACCCTGGCGGTGAACTCCGGAGGATGGCAGACCGTGGGCCGCAAGACACTCGACATCACCTTGCAGCCTGGCTGCAACACCATACGCCTGAGCAATGCCACGGGATGGATGCCCGACATCGACTATATGGAGGTCGAACCCCAGGTTCCCGCCGGAGTGGACGGCGTGAAGGAGCTGCCTGCCGCCGACGGCCGCACCTACGACTTGCAGGGACGCAGCGTGGAGGCCGCCCGTGTGAGAGGCATTGTCATCAGCAAAGGGCATAAGACGTTTCGGAAAAACTAATAGCTTAAAAACACACAAATAGATTTTCTTTTCTTATGATACAGACTGTTGTAAAGCGCGACGGGCGCATTGTGGGCTTTAATGAACAGAAAATCATGGCTGCCATCCGCAAGGCCATGATGGCTACAGACAAAGGCGAGGACGAACGGCTGATAGGGCTGATTACCGACCATGTGGCGCAGCGGGGAAAGCCGCAGATGCACGTGGAGGAGATTCAGGACGCCGTGGAGTTGGAGCTGATGAAGTCCAGCCGTAAGGACGTGGCACAGAAATACATTGCCTACCGCAACCAGCGCTCCATAGCCCGCAGGGCGAAGACCCGCGAGATTTTCCTCGACATCGTCAACGTGGAGAAGAACGATGTCACCCGCGAGAATGCCAACATGAATGCCGACACCCCCGCCGGCATGATGATGAAGTTCGCCTCGGAGAGCACCAAGCCCTTCGTCGACGACTACCTCCTCAGCGACGATGCCCGCGAGGCCGTGAAGCAGAACCTGCTCCACATCCACGACAAGGACTACTATCCCACGAAGTCGCTCACCTGCGTGCAGCATCCCCTCGACCATATCCTGAACTGCGGCTTCATTGCCGGCCACGGTGCCTCACGCCCGGCCAAGCGCATAGAGACGGCCTCCGTGCTGGCCTGCATCTCCATGGAGTGTGCGCAGAACGAGATGCACGGCGGGCAGGCCATTCCGGCCTTCGACTTCTATCTCGCTCCCTTCGTCAGGCTCACCTACAAGGAGGAGCTGAAATACCTGGAGGAGCTGAACGGCGAGGACTACTCCCAGCTCTACGACGAGCCGCTGATGGACTACCTCCGCCAGCCGCTCGACGCTCTGACGGGCATCGACCGCGTGCGCCAGCATGCCATCAATAAGACCGTGGGCCGCGTGCACCAGGCCATGGAGGCGTTCATCCACAACATGAACACCATCCACTCGCGCGGAGGCAACCAGGTGGTCTTCTCATCTATTAATTATGGCACCGACACCTCGGCCGAAGGCCGCTGCGTGATGCGCGAGATACTGCTCTCCACCTACGATGGCGTAGGCGACGGCGAGACGGCCATCTTCCCCATCCAGATTTGGAAGAAGAAACGCGGCGTGAGTTACCTGCCCGACGATCCCAACTACGATCTCTACCGCCTTGCTTGCAAGGTGACCGCGCGCCGTTTCTTCCCCAACTTCGTGAACCTCGACGCCAGCTATAACGTGGACAAGGACTGGAAGGCCGATGACCCCAAACGCTACGTGCATGAGGTGGCCACCATGGGATGCCGCACACGCGTGTTCGAGAATCGTTTCGGCGAGCGCACCAGCATTGGCCGCGGCAATATCTCGTTCTCCACCATCAACATCGTGAGGCTTGCCATCGAGTGCATGGACATTGCCGACGAGCAAGAGCGCATCGAGGCCTTCTTCAAGAAGCTCGACCACATCCTCGACATCACCGCACGGCAACTCCACGACCGTTTCAATTTCCAGAAGACGGCCATGGCAAAGCAGTTCCCGCTTGTGATGTCGGCATTGTGGAACGGCAGTGAGAAGTTGCGACCCAACGAGACCATTGAGAGCGTCATCAACCAGGGCACGCTGGGCATCGGCTTCATCGGCCTTGCCGAGTGCCTTATCGCACTCACTGGCAAGCACCATGGCGAGAGCGAGAAGAGCCAGGAACTGGGCGTCCGCATCATCACGCGCATGCGCGATAAGGTGCTGGAATACTGCGAACAATATCAGCACAATTATAGTGTGCTGGCCACCCCCGCCGAGGGCCTCAGCGGCAAGTTCACGCGCCGCGACCGCAAAGACTTCGGCGAGTTGCCCGGAATCACCGACAAGATTTATTACACCAATAGTAACCATGTGCCCGTCTATTACCACTGCAGCCCCAAGCACAAGGCCGAGGTGGAGGCGCCTTACCACAACCTCACGCGCGGCGGACACATCTTCTACGTGGAAATTGACGGCGATGCCACCCACAATCCGCAGGCTATCGCCGACGTGGTGGACCTCATGGACAAGTATGACATGGGATACTGCTCGGTGAACCACAACCGAAACCGCTGCATGGACTGCGGATATGAGGATGCCACCGAGGACCTCAAGGAATGCCCCAAGTGCCACAGCCACCACA
>JAILFU010000227.1 GCA_024697405.1 Prevotella sp. | reverse complement strand
TTGTCACTAAAATTGACGAAGAAATAATAGCCATCCTGATCCACCTGAGTCAGCTCAAATGTGCGACGCAAGTAATAATAGAGCGTGGCAGTATCATCCCCGTCATCGTTGATAGGCCCTGTCAACGTTGCCCATTCGCTGTCATCGAAGTTCTCGGCGGTCCAGTCAGTATCACCAATGCGTTCGGTAGTTGCCAGGCATTTCATTTGGTCAAGACCCCAGGGTATGATGATGCTGCCACCTGCACACTCATTAATTGTCACTCCTTCAAGAATTTTGCCAAACTCTTCCCAGCCAGTGGCTGTCTTGTAAGCGGCCGTGCAGCCGGCAGGGACATAGAGCGTTGCATTGGCAGCGTTGGGGAAAGCAAGAGATGGTATTTCAGGAGGAGTCGTCATGCCAGCTTTCACTATAGTCAAGCTGGAGCACCCGCCAAAAGCACGTTCTTTAATGGTCTGAACAGTTCCGGGAATACTGATTTCGGTCAGACCGGAACAGCCATAGAAAGCATCTTCTCCGATAGTTTTCACCCCAGCGGGGATAATCGTATTCTTACAGCCGGCAATGAGCACATCATTCTTGATGATGGCATTGAGCTGAAGGCCGGATCCATAATATAAGTCTTGTTGATCCGGTATCTTCTCTATGGTGATGGATTCCAAGCTAGAACAGCTCACGACGGGATTATTAATAATTGTTGTAGTGCTGCAGAACGACAGCGAAGTGAGCGACCTGCAACCCAAGAAAGCGTCTTCGCCTATCGTCATTACGCTCTGGGGTATATCCAAGGTTGTTAAACTCTCGCAGCCGGCAAAAGCACGGTCGCCAATACTGGTAAGTCCACCGTGAAACGTCACCGAAGGCAAGCTATAACAGCCCGAGAATGCGAATGACGCTATACTCGTCACCTTACAAAAGATGGCTGGTGAAGAAGATGGGAGACGAACACTTAAAGGTATGACGATTGGGCTGCTATAATCAAAATTAATAGAAGCACTGCTTCCGTCTCCCACTGAAACTTCATAATTATCACCATTGATGGCGGTGATTTTGAAGGTCATTTTGTCAGAACTACTAAAATACCCAGAAAAAGTATCACCGACACTCCAGGCAAATGATTGTGCCACGAACATAAACATGACAGCAAACACCAGTAATAATTTCTTTTTCATAAACCTGTTTGTTATTTGACTTTTACTTTTGGTTCACAAAGACGATGCAAAGTTACGAAAAAAAGTTCATCCGCGTAGCAATAAAAGGGAAAAATTAGCCTGATTATTTGTTTTTTCAAAGTAAATAGCGTAACTTTGCGGCGAAAACGCCGTTTAGCAAGATGCTGCCGCAGCAAAAAACCATGCTTGACGGCAGGTCGGAGCGGGGGAGAAACGAAACAAATGGAGAATGGAAAAATGAAAAAAGCAATCGTGATACTAGCTGCCCTGCTGCTATGCGCACATCAGGCATTTCCCCAGCAGCCCCACCCCCGGAAGAAGGTGGGCGTCGTGCTCAGCGGCGGCGGTGCCAAGGGCATGGCCCACATCGGCGTGCTGAAGGTGCTGGAGCAGGCGGGTATCCCCATCGACATCGTCACCGGCACGTCGATAGGCAGCATCGTGGGCGGTCTCTACGCCATCGGCTACAACGCCCATTCCCTCGACTCGATGGTGAGGGCCCAGGACTGGACCTACGTCATCACCGACAAGGAAGACCTGCGGCGCCAGAGCCTCAGCGACCGCAGGAAGCAGAACACCTATCTCTTCTCCACAGGGCTGACCATCGGCAAGCGCGACCCGAACGCCGGCGGCATCATCAAGGGCAAGAACCTGGCCGAGCTGTTCGGTCAGCTCTGCACGGGATTCACCGACTCGCTCGATTTCACCCGCGACCTGCCCATCCCCTTCGCCTGTGTGGCAACAAACATCATGGACAACAGCGAGGTGGTGTTCCACAGCGGGCGCCTGCCCCAGGCCATCCGTGCCTCCATGGCCATCCCCGCCGCCTTCTCCCCCGTGAGAATCGGCGACATGGTGCTGGTCGACGGTGGCCTGAAGAACAACTTCCCCGTCGACGTGGCCCGCGAGATGGGTGCCGACATCGTCATCGGCATCACCCTCTCAGGCAAGCCGAAGACGGCCGAGGACATCGGTGGCACCATGCGCATCGTCGGCCAGATTATCGACGTGAACTGCGTCAACAAATATGCCGAGAACAAGGCCCTCACCGACCTCCACATGAACGTAGACCCTCACGGCTATTCCACCGCCAGCTTCACTTCCGACGCCATCGACTCGCTCATACGCTACGGCGAGGAGGAAGCCATGCGCCACTGGGACGAAATCATCGCGCTGAAGCAGCGCATCGGCATCGACAGCACCTTCCACCCCACCATCCTGCACCCGCTGCGTCCGAACGTGATGACCGAAAAGCACCGCGTCATCGACTTCACCTTCGAGAACATGACGCCGCAGGACGAGCGCTTCCTCCGGCAGAAGTTCCATCTGCCCACCTCGCATATCGACGCCGCCCTGATGCAGGAGCTCACCACGTCGATGCGCGTAGACCTGTTCTACCAGACGGCCGAGTGCCGGCTGGTGCCCGTGAAACAGCCCAAGTCGGCCGTGAGAACCCACGGCATCTTCGATGAGGTAGAGAAGAAATGGAACGAGGCCGACGGCGTGCTCGTCATCCTCTCGGCGGGCGAGCGCAAGTCGGTGCAGCTCCACGCCGGCGTGCGCTACGACACAGAGGAATATGCCGCCCTGCAGCTGGGCCTCGACATCCCGCTGAAGACCGCCATGCCCGTCAACACCGAGTTCACCCTGCGGCTGGGCAAGCGGCTCATGGCCCGAGGCGAGCTCACCATCCATCCCCGCAGCTTCACCCGCCCCACGCTCACCTACACCTTCCGCCGCAACGACATCGACGTCTACGTCAAAGGCGACCGCGACTGGAACATACGCTACAACCAGTCGCAGTGCGAGTTCATGCCCGTCAGCTTCAACCTGCGCCACTTCGACCTGAAGATGGGCCTGCGCTGGGATTTCTTCCGCTACCGCAACATGCTCGGCTCGCCATCGTCGGCGCCGGTGACGCTGAAGAACGAGCACTTCTTCAGCTACCGTGCCCGGCTGAACTACAACAGCGAGGACAACTGGTACTTCCCCCAGCGCGGCGCACGCTTCAACGCGGAGTACGCCTACGTCACCAACGACTTCGCCAAGCTCGACAACCGTGCCGCCGACGGCACCGAGCTGGGCAAGAAAACGGGCATGAGCGAGGTCAGTGCCGACTGGCGCAAGTCGTTCACCATCGGCAGCCGCTTCACCCTCCAGCCCATGGTCTACGGCCGTCTGCTCTTCGGCTCCGTCGTTCCCGCCGTCTTCGGCAACACCCTCGGCGGCGACTGGTTCAGCCACTACGCAGAGCAGCAGATGCCCTTCGCCGGCATAGGCAACATGGAGTATGTCGACCACCAGTTCGTGGCCGCACGCCTACAGGCGCAGCAGCGCATCGGCGGCAACAGCTACGTGCTGTTCCGGGTGGCCGGAGCACAGCAGGCCCGCAAGCTCAGGCAGCTACTCGACCGCAGCACCTTCCTCGGCGTCCAGGCCGCCTATTTCTACAACACCATGTTCGGACCCCTCGGCGCCACACTGGGCTACAACAACCACACCAAGGAGCCCTACATCTTCCTGAACCTCGGATATGTATTCTAGCCAAACACCGTCAGCATGAAGCGCATCCTCACCATCGCCGCAGCCGCCGTGATGGCTGCCGTCAGCCTGCATGCGCAGGAGAAAAAGCCCGAAACCACCTCCAGCGTGGGCCTGGGACTGATCACCATCAACGACTCGGTGAAAGGCGTGCAGCTCTCGCCTGTGTCGAACATTGCCGAGCATGCCCAAGGCGTGCAGCTCTCGGCCTTCAGCAATGTGGCCTACGACGGAATGAAGGGCTTCCAGCTCTCAGCCCTGAACAACATCGTCATCGGCGAGGCCAACGGCCTGCAGCTCTCGGGCTTCACCAACCAGAACGTGGGAACGCTGCGCGGCGTGCAGATGGCCTTCCGCAACGAGACCGACACCCTGCGCGGCGTGCAGCTGGGCCTGTTCAACTATATTGCCCGCGACTATCAGAGGGGCGTGCAGATAGGCCTGATGAACTATTCGCACGACACCCGGTCGAAACGCTATGGCCTCATCAATGTCAACCCCGACACACGCATCGACATGATGGCTTTCGCGGGCACCAGCTCGAAGGCCAACATGGCGCTGCGCTTCCGCAACCGCTCCACCTATAACATCGTCGGCGCGGGCACCCACTACATGGGATTGGACGAGAAGTTCTCGGGCACACTCTTCTACCGCATCGGCCAGTACTTCGAGCTGACGCCGAAGCTGTCGCTCAGCGGCGACGTGGGCTTCTTCCACATCGAGACGTTCAAGGAGCACTCCACCGAAGCACCATCGCGCCTCTACTCCCTGGAGGCCCGTCTGAATCTGGAGTATCAGCTGAACGACAAGTGGGGCCTCTTCGCCACAGCAGGCTACGGCAACACCCGCTACTACCACCACCACGACCTTTTCCGCAGCCGCATGATTGGCGAGGTGGGACTGACTTGGCACTATGGAGGCTACAACAGCCAGAAGGAGCGCAGTCTGCACCTGCACTCCGAGGAGGACATGACAGGTGGCGACGACAGCCGCCTCGCACTGCCGCAGAAGCCCAGCTTGCTGCGTGCCGCCGCCATGATCACGGCACTGAACGTATTCGTGAACCGCTTCGACGACTGGGCGCTCGACGAGGAGTTTCCCCGCATCACCTTCCACAGCATAGGCCACAACTTCGAGCACGCCTTCGTGTGGGACAACGACAACTTCAACTGCAACCTGTTCTCCCATCCCTATCACGGCAACCTCTACTTCAACTCCGCCCGCTCGAACGGGCTCAACTTCTGGCAGTCGTACCCCTGCGCCCTGGGCGGCTCGCTCATGTGGGAGTTCTTCGGCGAGATTACGCCGCCGGCCATCAACGACCTCATAGCCACCTCCATCGGCGGCACCTGCATCGGTGAGGTCACCTTCCGCATCAGCGACCTTTTCTACGACGACCGGGAAAGGGGCTTCAGCCGCTTCCTGCGCGAGCTAGCAGGAGCTGCCGTCTCACCCATGAAGGGACTCAAGCGCCTGCTTACCGGAGAGGCCTGGAAGGTGAGAAGCAGCCATTATCTCTACCACGACTACAGCCGCATACCCGTGAGCTACAGCATCTCCGTTGGCTCACGCTATCTGGCCGACGACCACGCCCTGTTCCGAGGCGAGCATAACCCCTACCTGGAACTGGGCATGGAGTATGGCGACGCCTACGACAACGAAGAGAACAAGCCCTTCGACTTCTTCCGTGCCAGCGTGACCATGGGCTTCTCCAGCAACCAGCCGTTCATCAACCGCCTCAACCTGCTGGGCCGCCTCTGGGGTACGCCCATCGCCGACTCGAAGAAGCTGGAAGCCGACTTCGGCCTCTTCCAGCACTTCAACTTCTACAACTCCGAGGCAGTGAAAGATGGCACCGACCTCATCCCCTACCGCATCAGCGAGGCAGCCTCCGTAGGGCCGGGGCTCATCTACCGCTTCCCCTCCATTGAGGAACGCATGAACCTCGAGCAGCGCATCTTCATCAGCGGCATACTCCTCGGCGGCTCGCTCAGCGACTATCTCTACATACAGGAGCGCGACTACAACATGGGCAGCGGATTCTCGGCCAAGATACAGACAAACATGGACATCATGAAGGTGGGCTATATGAATATCGATGCCAACTATTTCCACATCTTCACATGGAAAGGCTACGACCGCACAAAGTGGATAGGCAAGGAGGGCTTCAAGCTGGACTACACCAACGCACAGGGGGATCCCGGCAACACCCGCATGATGGCCTTCAACGCCAACTTCGGACTCTATCTCAGCAAGCACCTCTCCTTCGACCTGCGCGGCAGCTACTTCTGGCGCCATGCCCACTATCGTGACTTCGAGGATGTAGATGCCAAGACCTTCGAGCTACGTGCCGGAGTAACCTATAAGCTCTGACAGTCAAAAGAGAAGGATTCTCACCGCTATTTGCAAAAAAACAGCAATAACAAAGCAGTTGACCCCTGAATTCGCTCGGCTTTCTTGCCTTGCAAACGACCAAAGGTCGAGCGGCCGCTTGCCTCGGCCAAGAACTATTCCGCAAAGTGCATCCCCGACCTTAGGTCGCTTTCTACCAAAGGGAGGCAAAAAAGTCGCTACCACCGGAGAAGATGTCCTGGGTCAATTGCTATATCTTTGCCTAATTGTTTGCCGCAGGGACAAACCTCGAGGTCTGTCCCTGCGGTGGGCATGCGGTTTCGGCACATCGGATGGGAAGCACCCATTCGCCACTAGCCGTATGATTCGCAACCTACTCCGGCTCTTTCATATTCGTTGATGGAAGTGTGGCACGTGCCCCGTTGCTGCTGCCGCCGAAATAGAGGTAGAGGGCCTCGATGGCGTCGGCGGGGCTGACTCTGGCGTCGCGGTTCACGTCGGAAGCCGCTGGGTTGAACCCCGTCTGATCCACACCAAAATAAGCATACAAAATCATGATAGCATCGGCTGGTGTTACTTTGCCATCGCTATTCACATCACCTAGTAGTACCTTGCTCTCCTCAATGTTGCCAAATTCTTTCCAACCTTCGCAATTGTGGTAGGCACTGACAGAGCCGGCGGGAACATGAAGCATAGCGTTACGGTATACAGATGCGGGGAAAGCATAGGCGGCGTTGCTAAAGGGGAACGGTGTCTTGGCCTCAACAGTGACATCTGTCAGCCCGAAACAACCATCGAACCCCATCCAACCAATGTCAGTAACCGTTTGGGGAATCGTCACGGCAGTCATCTTTCTGACGTTCCTGAAGGCAGCGTTGTTTATTTCGGTGATAGTGTACCCTCCAAGTCTTGAGGGAATAATCACCTCGCCCTTGGTATCTATGTCCACTGCGGGCATATTGCTGATGGTAGTTCCCAAAACGGCCGTTTTGGCTTCAGTATCAGTAATGAAGATGTTTAACAACACTCCTTGTTCATTGGCAATGTCTGTCATAAGATAGGGGTCATCATCGGTAGTGACAAAGGCTTGGAATTTCTTCCATTCGTCGGTATTCTCATACTCTGTTCTTAGAGAGTAATTCGTAGAGTAAGGTATAAACACAGCTGCTTTAGCATAGGTCCATTCACTGAATGTGTTAGCGCTGATAGCGATTGGAGCAGTCATGAAGGTCTGGATGTATTTAAGAACGTTAGCCCCGTAAAACGCCTTAGTACCAATGCTCTTCAGCGTGAAGGGCAAGGTAACGTGGGTCAAATGGGAGCAGTTGGCAAAAGCTTCGTCGCCTATCTTAGTTACTCCTTCTGGCAGCTTTACCCAAACGACATCCGACCCTTTAAAAGCCTTGTTTCCGATGGTTGTCACCTTGTAAGTAACGCCATCTTTCTCCACGCTTTGGGGAATGGTGATTTCCCCTTCATACGTCTCACCCTCTTTTGCAATAACGGTGGCCGTCTTGTTTGTTTCGTTGAAGCTGTAGCCAAGTTCGGTTGTACCGATGCTTTGCTTCTTGAGGATGGTCAATGTGCCACTTTCGTAGTTCAGACTGTAGTTGGTGGCCTTACCCCCTTTTACGGTGATGGTATAGGTGCCAGCCGGTGAGCTGGAGGTGGCAGTGGTTGAGGCGACTGGAAGTGTAGTGAGCACAGACTCAGTCTGAGTGCCTTTGAAGCCAGTGTAAATCAGGGTGAACGCCGGAATGTCGTCACCCTCTGTTATAGTAATGTCCTGTACCCCCACAGTGAGGGGCGCCTTTGTGATAGTAAGTGTTCCATTGATAAAGTAGACCCATTGGTAGGTAATGGTTCCCTTAGCAAGTGAAATAGGATAATTACCTACATCGGAAAATTGTCGGGCCACGGTCGATATATCGGGCTTACCTTCTAGTGTTCCCCCTTCCACCGTGTAAGTGAACTTGGGAATTACCTCGCCATATTCCACTGTCTTGTCATCGGCAGTGACTGTTATAAGAGGTTCGTTATTACCATTCTCCTCCTCTTCAATATCAAAGAACTGTTTCCACCCCGTGGCGTTACAGTAAATGTTATAGGTGCCCTTCGGCACATAGAGCGTGGCACTGCCCTTTACCCTGGACGTGAAATTTTCGGACACGCTTGCGGGATTCACAATCTTACTGTGGATAGTCTGAAGGGCGTTGCCGAAGGAATAGGGTAACGACGAAACATTTTCCCCAATGGTAAGTTCCTTCAGCGAGGGGGGGATGACGTCTTCGTCAGTGTCTGTGAACTTGCGACCCACATACAGCGTCTCCAAGGCTTCGAGTTCATAGGACTCGACGGCACTTTCCATGACGTCCAGGGGTTTTATACCATCTTCGAATCGCAGATTTTTCAGCTGCGGGCAGTCAGTGACGGCATTCCAATGGAAATACTCCACATTGGCAGGAATATTTAGCGACTTCAGCGGACAGTTGAAAAAAGCACATATCATGATACCTCGCAGCGACTCTGGAAGGGTGATGGAGTTGAGGCTGGTACAGTCGGTGAACATCTCTGCATTTATAAACAACCAATCATCGGGAAAATTAACAGTATGCAACTTTTTGCAGTGTGAGAAGCAGGCTTCTCCTGTTGCCTGCACTCCTTTCGGCAGCGTTATGGTTGTTATTCCGCTGTTACTAAAAGCCGATTCGCCTATCGCCATGTTGGACATGGTAACTGGCAGGTATACCGTTTCCAAGGAAGAGCAATCGGTAAATGTGTAATCGTTAATGGCACTCACTCCGTCAGGTATAGTTATCTCTTTAAGAGCCTTGCAGCCAATGAATGCCCTGGCTCCCAGCGTGGTCAGCGTATTGGGAAGGGTAACCGCAGTCAGCTGCTTGCTATAGCTGAAGGCGTTATCGCCAATGGAGGAGACTCCCTTGTTGCCGTCAGTTAGAAAAGTCACTGAGGTCAAATTGCTGCTACTGAAAGCTTGATTAGCAACCTCTGTGACATCGAAGGAGTAACGTCCGCGGGTGATGGACACTGGAATAGTGATGTCGCCCGAATAAGGTGTGTCATAAGGAGCCTGTACTACAGTAGCCATAAGAGTGCTTGTGTTGCACTTGTAATAGACGCCGCCCAACTCCACATCGTAGTCTTGTGCCTTGACGACAATAGCTGCCATCAAGACAATGAAAGAAACAATCGCTTTTTTCATTTGTCCGTTATTTTATTTACAGTTTTTAGTTCTTTGCGTGCAAAGGTACAAAGAAATTCCAAAACTTCCAAATTGTTAAGAGGGGAAAAAAGTCCTTAGCCGTCCAAACGACTAAATCTTGACAGCTAAGGACAACAAGCAACTAAGTGAAACCCCCTACTCGGGGTCTTGGATATTCACTGTAGGCTTGGTGGCTCGGGCATTGTTGCTGCTGCCGCCGAAATAGAGGTAGAGGGCCTCGATGGCGTCGGCGGGGCTGACTCTGGTGTCGCGGTTCACGTCGGCTGCCCTGACGATGAAGCCGTTCTGATTCACCCCGAAGTAGCGATAGAGAATCATGATGGCGTCGGCGGGTGTCACCTTCCCGTCGCCGTTCACGTCGCCCAGAAGGAACTTCGTGTTGATATAATAGCGGGACCTGCCCTTCAGCGTGTTACCTTGATAATAGCAGAAGAAGAGCGTGTCGGCAGGGGCATCGGCAGGCACGGTGTACTCCAGCCCACGGCCAGTGATGCTAACCTCCCCGTGCTGCGCATGAGCAAAGGCCAGTTGGTAGTCCTCAGGCAGGGCGGGGTCAAGCTCAATGGTGGCACCGCCGGCGGCCTCGACATCCCTCAGGGGGACGACATAGGTGCTAGCCGTGGACTGGCCGTTGGAGAGCGTCACCGGGGCTGCCGCCTCCGACAAGCCCTCCACGACGGCGGTATACGTAGCGCCGTCGAGGCTGGCCGCCTTCTGGAAGCTGCCGCAGCGGAGCTGCGTGCTCCCGCCCAGGTTCGTATAGCCACGCCAGGTCACCATGGGCCTGTCGTCAGCGTCGATGTTGGCCACCAGCTGGTAGACGTCGAAATAGGGGGCATCCTTCACCAGCTGCTGCCCCATGCCCCTGAACGTGAACTCACAACGCGTAGGCGTATAGAAATAGGAGAAGTCGCCGATGTAGTTGTTGGTCACGTCGACCTCCATCTGCTCCGTTTCCATCACGGCCAAGATATTGATGTTCTCCAGCTGGTTGTTGCTCAAGTTAAGACGCTGCAGCGACTCAAGGGCGAGCAGCGGGGAGATGTCGCTGATCTTGTTGTAGCTGAGGTCCAAGTCGCTGACCGCCGGCAGATAGACCACGTCGCGGATGTCGGTGATGCCCAGGCCCGACAGGCTGATGCTGGTGATGACGTCGAGCTGCGTCTGCAGGATATCGTCCGTCTCGCCAAGGTCGAGATGGATGCGCACGCCCTCTTCAAACTCCGGCGAGAAGAACGTCACCTTCTGCGCCTGCACCACAAGCGGTGCCAGCAGGAGGAGCGCAACGGTGAACATTGAACATTGAACATTGAACATTGAACGATGAACATTGAACGATGTAAACTTCCTTTTTATCTTCATTTTTTAACTCCCCTCTTATTTATTGTCTTTTCTTGTTGGAGCCTAGGTAAAGCTCATCGGGAATGTTGTCCTTGCCGGTGGCCGTGGTCAGCGTGATGGTATAGACCAGGGGCTTGAAGTCCTCGAAATGGTCGATGCCCTGCGGGTCGGTACCCTTGAAACTGATGTCGATGCCGTCGGCCTCCTCGTTCAGAGGAATGAGCGTCTGGCGGCCATTGGCCCAGTTAATCTCCATGTAGAACTCGCTGATATCGTTCTGGTCATCGAGCAACTGGCTGTTGGTGATGCCGTTGCCGTCGGTCTTGAGCATGATACCGTCGTCCTGGAAGACTGGATTGAAGGAGAACTCCGCCTGCTGCTGCCCCTTCTGGTGGGCGACCTTGATGGAAATGCTCTTCACCTGGCGGCTGGCAGCGACCTTCGTGAAGTCAATCTTGCTGCTGCCTATGAGGTTCTTCGTCTTCACCACCAACTTGAAGTCCACCGCCGTGTTCTGCCTGCCCTCGTCGCTGCCGCTATAGGGCTTGTTGGCCTTCAGGCGGGTGACGATATAGCGGCCGCGCATGATGCTGGCAAACTGCAGCACCTTGTTCACCAGGGACTGGCCCACCACCATGTAGGAGTACATCATGCTGGCGTAGGGCGCGGCCGTGCCGCTGTAGAAGAGCGAATAGACCATGCTCGAACAGAGCAGCGTGGCCTCGATGGGGTCGTCGGTCGTGACGGCCTGGCCGATGGTGATGAGGTTGCCCATCATCAGCTGCGCCGAGGCATAGTCCCACGATGCGCCAAGGATGTCTTTCCAGTACTTCTGGGCATAGGTCGGGCCGATGGTGGTATAGATGCCGTAGATGGCAGAGATGGCGTTGCTGATGGTGGGGTTGTCGATGACCTCAACCACCGGCTTGCCCGACAGCCAGGTGAGCCAATCGCTGATGGCCTCCTTGGCATTTCGCTTGCCGGTAATCTCTTTGGCCATCGCCAGCCCGATGTCGTAGAACAGGCTGAGGTCGCCTGCGGGGCCGCTGACACCATCCAACAGACTGCTCACACCCAGCATCAGGTAGGCGAAGCGCTCGGCATAGTCCTTGTTCCAGCCGGCCGGTTCGCCGTCGGTCCTGCCGATGGTCACCACAGCGGGGTTCTCGGCCAGCTCCGCGCTGCTGACGACGGCCAGCGGCTTGGTGAGGTGAGAGGTTAGAGGTGAGAGGTTAGAGGTGAGGAAGCTGCCAGTAGACTCCAGGTATAGATAGAACTCGGTGTCCTGCTTCAGCTTCAGCCCCTTGATGAAGATGTCCACCTCCTTCGTGGCGTTGTAGCCTATCTCCAGAGAGAAGGATTCGCCCACGTAAAGGTTCTTCTCCTCATAGCCCATGGTGGCCACGTCGAGGCCATTCTTGTCGGCCTTCTTCTTGTCGATGGCCTTCAGGCTGATGGTACCCTGCCAGTCGTTCTCGTGCGAGAGGTTCTTCACGCTGAACTTCACATGGTGCCGCCCGTCCATCACCGTCAGCTTCAGGGGTGAGCAGACGGCGAGGTCGTTCTGCAGGTTGCTGACATGGTTCTCCTCGATGAGCGTGCCTTGTAGCGTCACGTTGTTGGCACCTGCGGCGACGGTGACGGTCGCCGGCTCATACTCGTGCGTGTCGTCGCCCGTGACGGTCAGTGTCAGCACGGTGCCCACGGGAATCCTGGTGCGGGCAAACGCCGTGGTGACGACATTGGTGGTCACGCCGTCGGAGAAGTGGACCTTCAGCCCATACGTCGGCGTGTTCTTGTCGCAGACGATGCGCCCGGTGATGTAGCCAAATTCCTCGGCCACCACTTCCTGTGCCGGCGTCTCGGTCACCGTCACCGTCACCTCGTTCGACTTCAGGCTGTGCTGCTCGCCCAGGTAGTCGGTATAGGCCGTCTGCACATAATAAGTATAGGTACCCGCAGCGGGGTTGTCGGTATAGGCCACGGTGCCAGGATAGCTGCTGCCCTCCTTGCCGTCGACTTTCGCCTTCGCGCCATTGGCATCCACGCGAACGGTGCGGTAGCGCAGGTCGTTGGGCACGGCGTCGAACCGCAGGCTCACCAAGCCGTCGTGCTCCTCGGCCACCAGTGTCAGCGTGGGCACGGTGGGTGCCAGCACGCTGAACTGCTGCTCCACCGACACACCGGCGTAGGCTGAGTTCCATATCTTCGCCTTCACGCGGTGCGTGCCCGTCGTGAGGTCGCGGGCATCGAGCACATGCTCCATCACCAGCTCACTCCTCGGACTGGTGAACTCACGCGTCTTCGCCTCCTTGCCATCGACCGAGATGCTGTAGCCCAGGATCTTCGCGCCGGAAGCGTCCGGCTGGTACATCGACTTCACCAGTACGGGGGTCATGCTCACGGCAGACAAGGGATGTAGGTTGTCATTGATTGTGCGATAGTAGATACGGTGCACGCCTTGCGACACTTTACTCAGGTCGAAAGCGGTGTTGTTGAACACATAGTTATGACTATATGAGGTACTGGCATCGTAAGTCACCGTTTGGCGATGACTGAAGTCATCATCCACCCAGTATTCAAGTTTAGTGGGCCCGCCAGTGGCCATCTTCAGCACATGGGCTGTGTAAATACTGCTAAAATTCTGACCAGGTGTAGCCACGCGCATGTTCAGCGTGTGCAGTCCCAAAGGGAATTTCTCCAGATTGTCCAGGTCGAGGGCCACCTCCTGCTCTTCCTCAGTATCGGCGATGGGCGTACTATTATGATTGTTGTAGTCATCATCAAACCAGTATTCTATCTCCCCCTCTCGCCTTCCCTTCATATTCATAAAGGGTGAGCTGCTGATGGGAGAGTACTTGCCGTCGGCACGCTTCAGGCGGAAGTTAAACCAATGGAGTCCGTCGGAGAGGCTCCTCGTGTCGATGGCATCCCTGATGACGGCAGCATTGCTGTTCATGCCGACCGTCTTCCTGTTGTCCACATCGCCGTCGAACCAATATTCGTAGGCCACCAAGTCATCGTTGCCGGGAATAATATCGTCGGGGTCGAAAGTCGGTTCCTCCATACAGGTCAATTCAACAGAGGTGAAAAAAGGCACTCCGCTGTAATAATTGGCAGTGAGGACATAATGATGGCCTATTACCAACTTAGTAAACCTGAAGTCAAAATGGTAAGTACCATCTGGCGGAATGGATTTATTGGGGGTGATATGTTTGGTAGCACCTGTTTCCTGGTCCATCAAACTGAGTGTGAACGCTCTTGTACTGTAATCTTTCAGATTATGCAAACTCATGCGACCACTAAGATATTCACCCGAGATGGTATGATTGTCTATGTCTGCATTGAGCAAATCCAGGTGAGCAACTTCTATCTGGTCATCGCCTCTCGGCTTCACGTTGAAGACAGCCCCCTGCTCATTTAAATAAGAAATAATCTGACCGTCCGTTTCTGCCACTTCTAACAGAAACTTGCCATTACCATCACCGCTCCATCCGAAATTGATGATGAACTTGTCATTTTCCCATCCCTCAATCAAGAAGGCATGGCCGTCTCCCTCCGAATCATCACCTCTGTAAATGACAGGTCCATGATATAGCAACTCATTTTTAAGAGCTGACTTCCAATTGTCTGCATTGTCCTTTCGGTAAGCGAAAACAACTGACCCATCGTAATTGAAATACCTCGTCAATGCTGAGGGAACATCGGGAACATCTGCGCCAGATCCATCATCATCATAGTTTGTCTCAACTGATGTTCCTGCTATCCTCATCAACGTGGCAATAGCGTTCTTGCTCGCTTCCGGAATATTG
Organism: Prevotella sp.; assembly: GCA_024697405.1. GTDB lineage: Bacteria > Bacteroidota > Bacteroidia > Bacteroidales > Bacteroidaceae > Prevotella. The sequence continues at coordinate 10,028 of JAILFU010000227.1, read as the reverse complement.
TCGTAGGGTATATAATATGGACTCACGGGTTGGGCGACTTGATCCCGATAGCCATATTGGGGAAGAATATTTGTCCACTCAATGGCTGTATTCTCTGGCGACCCATTGATATAAGTGAATGGGCCATCCCAATATGAAGGAATCTTGGCTATTGTGGTGTGAGGCCACTGATAAGCATACATCAACCCTGCCATTGCTGTGGCGACACAACCTGACGGGGCGTTTTCCAAAGGGCATAGGTCATTATAGGGTTCAAACTGGTCAAACCTCGACCTCCTGCTCTCGGCTATCGTATAAGACTGAGGGTAGCCGTCGCTCGTCATTCTCCGGCCACGGGCAACATCATCACGTTTGAGCCCATTCTCCCGCACATATTGAATTTGCTCGGCATACATGTCGAATAGCATCTGCATGTTGCAGGGCATGGACTCGGAGTCGATGCTGCCGGTGTCAGAGTAGCCAAGAATCTCCTCGGTGGCATCCTCGCCGCTGACCACAACGAAGCCTTCTTTATTGCCTACATTGAAAATGTAATAGCTGTCATCCCTGCCCACCGCCGACATATTCAGGTCTATGCCAACAGGGGCACTGCCTCTGGCGCGGGCTACCCTCTCACCCAGGAACTGGGCGGCCTTCTGTCGCGCCTGGTCGGCAGTGACGGGATTGGCCACCATGCGCATGGCTATAAGCAGGCATAATGCGATAAATAAGTGTCGCTTCATAAGCACAGGTTATTGTATGAGGTTACTCTCCTGCCTTTACACGAATCTTGATGTTCAGTTTGCCCGATGCGTCAGTTTGCTCAGGGATGCTCTTGGCTACGATAAAGGGAACAGGCGGAAGGGCACCGTCGCTAAACCCTGAGCCACCGTAGATGCCGATTCGATCTTCGTACTCACTGTGAATTCCCTTAAAGTGGAATTTTGTAGATGGAGTGATGGCTCCACCGTTGTAGTTTTCGAAGACATCGTTCCAGTCGAAGTTAGAAAAGTTAATGTTGCCACACTCAGCTCCCCAACCACTTTTTAGAATATTTTCAAAATAAACATTATTATTACAGCCGTAAGTTGGATCGTTAGTGCGATTATTATTGAGATTAAGAAAAACGTTATGTTGTATTGTACAATTGGAGCTGTATCTTATGGCATGACTGGAAGTGTTTGAGCCAGCACTATTAATAGAAGTAATAACATTGTTCAAAATTCTGCCACCAACCATATTGTAAATACTATGAATGATATTATTTGTTAATTCGACTTCTGCACCGCCAAAATCGCACCAATTGCGAATATAATTCTGATTCACGACCGTTCCTGAGCACTTATTGCTCTGAACGTCCACTGCTAGCAGATTGCAGTACTTAACAATGACATTGTTTACTGAGCCTCCATCGAATCCAATATTCACGTCGCCTGAAATATAGCAGCCCATCACGGCACTGCCACTGGAGCCTTCATTGAAACATAGTTCACCGGAAATGACGGTGTTGCCATCAACATTCTCCGAGAGGGGCTTGTGCCCCACCCCGATAATGGTCACCCGGTGTTTAATCGAGTCATTACCCATCTGGAAGCCGCCACCAGGGAGATAGATAGTGCTGCCATCAGTAGCCCCTTTGATAGCCTCTGGAAGGGTCTGATAAACATTGGTTCTGCCATTGCCGTCCACCACTGCTATCTGCTGGGCCTTGACTACAATAGCTGTCATCAAGACCAAAAATGTAATAATTGCTTTTTTCATTTGTCTGTCGTTTATTTTCAAGAATTCGCTGCAAAGATACAAATAATAATTGATAACTCCAAATGGTTGGAACAAAATGTTGCCCCAAGTTCTATAGACAACAGGAACAACTTGGGGCAACAGGGACAATTACCATAAACCGTGGTCGTTACTCCGGCACCCTCGTGCTCTCCTGCATCAGAAGTTTGGCACGCGCACTACTATTGCTGGAACCGAAGTAGAGATAGAGCGCCTCGATGGCGTCGGCAGGCGTGATGCTCTCGTCGCCGTTGAGGTTGGCGGCTTTCTCCAGGAAACCGTTTTGGGTGACGTTGAAATAGTGGTAGAGAATCATGATGGCGTCGGCAGGAGTCACCTTTCCGTCGCCGTTGACATCGCCCATGCGGGCGAAGACGCCCTTCAGCTGGATGTCGCTGGCAGGCATGGTGTTGCCGTTGGGGGCGTTCTCCCATCTGACGAGTGCGTAGCCGTCCTTGACGTTGTCCTCCTTGAGCTTCATGGGAACGCCCGAGGGGATGTAGTCCAGCGTGACGGCCTCGTCGGCGGCAGCCTTCGTGCGGCGGCGTGCCCCTGCGTTGCCGCTGCCGAGCAGTTCCTCGGTATAGGCGACGCGATAGGCGTTGTACTGGTGCTCGTCCTGCTGGTCGGCATATTCGATGATATCGGCAAAGTCCTTCCACGGGTATTCGTCCTTGAAGGTGTTCTTAGCCCCTGCGGGCACATAGAGGGTCACGGTAGAGAGGTCTACGTCCTTGAACACGGACTCGGTGTAGGCGAGCTGGTTGACGGCACTATGACAAAGCTTGAACTCACGCAGGTTCTGTGCCCTGAAGCTATTGGGCTCGAGCGTGGTCACGGTGGCCGGTATGAGGAAAGTCTCCAAGCCGCTGTCCTTGAACAGGCCGCCGGCCAGCGTTGTCACCCCTGCGGGGATGTTCACCTTCTTCAGACTGGTGCATCCGCCAAAGACGTATGACGCATAGCCATAGTCGGTATCGCCACCCAGGTCGGTCACCGCTTCGGGGATGAACAGTTCTTCCAGGCTCTCGCAGCGGGCGAAGGCAGCAGCAGAAATCTGGGTCAGCCCCTCAGGCAGTGTGACTGTTGAGAGCTGTCGGCACTCGAAGAAGGCGCCATTGGGAATTCTCGTGATGGTGGCGGGCAGGGAGATGGTGGTGATGGCCGTGCCTTGGAAGGCACCGTCGACGATTTCCACCGTCTCGTCGGCAAAGCGTTCGGCAGTGGCAGGCTCCACCATTCCGGTCACGGGGTATTCCTTCTCCTGATAGACAACCGATGCAGGAATGACGATGTCGCCGCTGAGGCTGGTATTCTGGCGGCCGACGGTGGCCGTCCTGGTCACCTCCTCGCCTACAGCGGTCTCCTTGAGAATGTAGCGCACGTTGTCAATGCGCGTGGTGATGATGTCTGGCTCAAAGCGCTCGCTGGCCGAAGCGTCTTCAACGCGCAGCAAGAACATGCACGGCACGGTGTTTCCCTCGTATCCCAAGCATGTGATGGTGTGCTCACCTGCTTCCACCAGTTTGTTGTAGCGGTAGTAGGAATATTGTTCGCACTGGTCTTCAAATATCTCATCAATCTCTTCGCCGTCGATGGCAATCTTACTACTGTTGCTGCAGAAGATGTAGGCATAAACCCATGACGAAGGTGTGGTGGTGGTGAACTTGACCTTTGTGTCGGTGTCGATGCACAAGCCTTGGGTGTACGCCTCGTCGAAGGTTGCGTCGTGCCGCTCGAATCCGACGGTTTCGTCGTCCACCGAGAAGATGTTTGCCGGGGCCGAGAACACGCTGCCGTTGAGCTTCAGGTAGTAGCAGTTCACATCGGTGATGCTGCGGAAGCGGAGCCAAGGGTAGTATTCGCTGTAGACCTGTGCACTGCCCAGCGGCACAATGAGGTCGGTCTGCTGCAACAAGCTATAGTCGGTGCCAAAGGCATTGCCCGAGACGGTGAACTTCTCCTTGTCGGGCTGCATCAGCGTGAGCGTCTTCAATTGAGGCATCTCCAGCGCGCATTCGCCTATTTCCGTTACACCGGCAGGGATGACAAGGTTTTCTATGCCCGAACCCTTGAACACGCCATTGGCCAGCCGAGTGACGCCAGCGGGGATGTCGATGGCTTTTAAGCTGGTGCAGTTGCCGAAGACGTAGGACTGATAGCCATAGTCCGTCTCACAGCCTAAGTCTTTGACACTTGTCGGGATGTTGACGGTCTTCAGCTGAGTGCAGTTGGCAAAACAGGCGGCGCCAATGGTCTCTGTCCCCTCTGTCAGCACCACTTCTTTCAGCTCAGTGCAGTCGGCAAAGGTGCCGGCAGGTATCGATGTGACGCTGGGCAGGGTGATTTTGGTAATTTTCGTGCCTTGGAAAGCTCCGCCCACCGTGTTGTAGAAGCCGCCATCGACCGCCCCTCCTGTACTGGGTTCGATGATAGACCACAGCGGATAGGTCGTGCCGCTGTAGGGTACGTTTCCTGGAATGATAATCTCGCCGCTGAGCGTAGCATCCTGGCGTTTCAGTATTGCGTGGTAGCCCATCTCTTGGGTTCCCTTGATGAGATATTTCACGTTGTCGACAACAATGTGCAGCTGGTCGGACTCGATGACGACTTCTTCTCCTTCAAGCATCGTTATGCTTTTGAAGTTCATCCATGGTTCGTAGGTGTTGTAGATGTCGTACGAGCCGTTAGGGACTATAAGGTCTACGCCCGTCACGTCGATTAGCTTGTCGCCAGTGCCGAACAGCTCGCCGCTGCAGGTCAGCGTGCGGTGGTCTCGAACGTTGACGGTAAGCTTCTTCAAGGCCGGAATGGCCAGGCAGTAGCCATCCATTTCACTGACGCTGGAGGGGATAGTCAGTTCGGTGATGGCTGTACCCCGGAAGCAGCCGCAGCCCAGCTTTGTCACTCCATCTGGAATGTTGACACTGGTCAGACGGGAGCAGTCGCCGAAGGCAAACGACGCATAGCCATAGTCGGTATTGCTGCCAAGGTCGGTCACTGTGGAAGGGATGCTGATGCTGGCCAGGCTGGCGCAGCGCGAGAAGGCGGCAGCACCGATTTGCGTCAGTCCCTCGGGCAGCGTGACAGAGGTCAGGCTGGCACATGCGCTGAAAGCACCGGCTTCCACCACGCTGATGCTGGAAGGCAGGGTGACAGCCGTAATCTTGCACCCCTGGAAAGCACCTCCCTCCACCTCGACGGTAGCATCGGCATAGACATCGCAAAGCGTAGGTTTCACCATACCTGTCACATTGTACGCCTGACCCTCATACTCAATGGCGGGGGGGATGATGATTTCTCCGCTCAGCGCTTTATCCTGACGGGCGATGGTGGCTGTGTACGTGGTTTGCTCTCCCAGGGTGGTTGCTTCCAGAAGATAGTCAACACCGTCGATGGTTACACGATTTTGTGACATGCCAGCCAGGGAACAGGTGCAGAACAACGCAATAAAAAGCAGTTTCTTCATAGTTGTGTTTTTGTAAATGATTAGTTGGGGCAAAGGTACAACAAAAAAAGAAGAGACAGCGCATAGAGGCTGTTTCTTCTGCTGGTCCAAATTGGTTCAAATATTTGAACCACCGATGGAATCGGCATTTTTTGCTATTTACGCAGCTTTTCTATTACGTCGAGATGCCCTAGGTCGATACTGTCGCAGACGCGGCGCCACACGAATTTCTCGGGTGTGGACAGGTCGCAATCCATGCGGTAGATGCCCAGGAAGACATAGAGCGAGTCGACGATGTCGCGCATAAAGGTAATGCGCAGCTCGTCGCGGTCGAGCCGCTCGTAGTAGAGCTTCTCGTTGGCCAGCACGACATATTCCTTGGTGGCGTAGTACACCTCGTCGGGGTTAGGTGTCCAGTATTCCGTAATGGTGGGCATGAGCTGCAGGGCGTTGCCCTCATTGTGCCAGGTGGTGTTGCCATACTCCGGCCCCCAGAGGTAGACGTATGTCTTGCCGGGCAGCGGCTGGAAATAGGCAGTGTCGGTGGCGCTGACGCCAAAGAGTGCCAAGTATTCGTCGATGTTCTGGAAACAGTCCTTGCCACTATGCAGCACACGCTGGCCAGAGGGCACGGGTTGGGCCGCCATGCCAAAGTGGTGGATGCCCCTGGCCAAAATGACGACCAGAGCGGCGACAGCGAGCAGCACGACGGACAGCAGAAAGAGGGGACGCCGCCACAGGGGCTTTCTCCGAACGGGCCGTTCGCCTAGGGCAGAGGGCTGCCCCCCTTGGGCTGAGGACGGCACTCCTTGGGCCGGACGTGGCTCTTCATCCGCAGGGCTATTCTTCGCGGCGAAGTCTTCCCAGTCGGCAAAACCCACATAGCGGGTCAGCGGGTCGAGTGTCGACGGACGCGGAGAGCTGTCGGTCTGCACGTAGCCCCAGATACGTTTCAGCGTGGACACGCTCAACATAGCGTGGCAGTCGGCGAAAATGACCTCCGAAAGATAGTCGAAGTCCTTGGGCGTGCGTATCTGGCGTCCGGCCTTACACTCTACTGCCTGACGCAACCGAGCGATAAGCTCAGCGTCGGGTATGTTCGTCGCACCCATGTTTCAGACTCCCAGCAGTTCCCTCAGCTTCTCAACCGTTATCTTGATTTTATCGTAGTTGTCCATCAGCGTGACGTCGAGCTGATAGCGGGCTTTATTATAGAATGGTTCGCGAACGGACAGCTGCTCGCGGATAAAGGCTACCAGCTCGTCGGGACTCTTGCCTTTCAACAAGGGCCGTTCGGTCTTGCCCATGAGCAGATGGCCGTGGAGCACCTCTGGCGAGCAGTGCAAATAGACCACCTGACCCTGCTGGTTCATATAGTCGATGTTGTCGAAGAAGCAGGGGGTGCCACCGCCGCAACTGATGACCACATTCTCGAACTCAGCCACCTCATGCAACATGTTGTGCTCTATCTGGCGGAAGCCGTCCTCGCCCAGCTCGGCAAAGATCTGCGCCACCTTCTTCCGCCGCCGGTTCTCAATATACCAGTCGAGGTCATAGAACTGCAGGCCCAGTTCCTTCGCCAGTGCCCGTCCGACGGTGGTTTTGCCGGCGCCCATGTAGCCAATAAGAATAACACGAAAACAGCCCACCCCCGACCCCTCCCAAAGGGAGGGGAGGTGGTTAGACCTGCTGTTTGATATTTCTGGGCTAGGCTTGCTGTTTGATGATTCTTGGCTAGGCTTGCTGTTTGCTATTTCCGGACTGGTCATGGCTTGTCTATTTCTTCAGCTATAGTTTCTAAAACCCTGTCAATGTCGCCCAAGACTTCTTCATTAGTGAATCTCAGGACTTTATATCCCATTCTGTTCAATTCATCCGTTCTTGCCATATCTCTTTCTGCCTGTTCGCTCTCCAAATGATAGCCTCCGTCAATCTCAATGACAAGTCCTTTCGACAGACAGATGAAGTCAGGGATATAATCGAGCAAAACGTGCTGGCGTCGGAAGTGAACTCCCATCACCCCACCTTTCAGATATTGCCACAATGCTCTTTCTGCCTCAGTGGGATTATTCCTGTTTTTGATGGCAAATTCTTGCAGCAAATCATAGTTTGTGGTCGCTGTCTGGTATCCCTTTCTCATTCTGGCTTTCTGGTTTTCAATATAAGCCCCTCCCTTCGGGAGGGGTTAGGGGTGGGCCTTCACAATTTTCATCGCCTCCTCATAGCTCATCTCCCGCACCTTCTCGTGCAAGGCCTTCGGCAGGCGGTAGTTCTTGCCCTTGTAGCAGATGTAGGGGCCGTAGCGGCCGTTCAGGATTTCCAGGTCGAGGTCCTCGGCGAAGACGCGGAGGTGCTTGCGCTCGTCCTCATGGCGCTTGTCGTCGATGAGTTTCACGGCATCGGAGATGGTGACAGCCAGCGGATCCATACCCTTGGGCAGCGAGGCGTAGAGCTTCTTGTGGAGCACGTAGGGGCCGAAACGGCCAGTGCCCACGGTGACAGGTTCGCCCTCATACTCGCCGAGCATGCGCGGCAGCTTAAACAGCTCCAGCGCCTCCTCCAGGGTGATGGACTCCATGCTCAGCTCCTTGGGCATGTGGGCAAACTGCGGCTTCTCCTTTTCGCCGGCAGCGCCAATCTGCACCACAGGGCCATAGCGCCCGATCTTGGCGAAGACCGGACGTCCGGTCTTCGGGTCGACGCCCAGTTCGCGCTCGCCGGCCTTGTGCTCGGAACGCTGATTGATGGCCTTGTCGACGGTGGGTTCGAAGTCCTTGTCGAAGGCTTTCATCACCTTGCCCCATTTCATCTTACCCTCGGCTATCTGGTCGAAGTCCTGCTCCACCTTGGCGGTGAAGTTATAGTCCATGATGCCGGGGAAATGCTCCATGAGGTAGTCGTTCACCACGATACCAATGTCTGTAGGCAGCAGCTTTCCCTTCTCCGACCCCACGTTCTCGTGGCGCTTCTTCACGGTGATCTGCTTGCCTTTCAAGGTGATGACGTCAAACTGGCGATCCTCGCCCTTCTTGTCGCCCTTGGCCACATACTCACGCTGCTGGATGGTGGAGATGGTGGGGGCGTAGGTCGACGGGCGGCCAATGCCCAGCTCCTCGAGCTTGTGCACCAGCGACGCCTCGGTATAGCGCTGCGGCCCCTGGCTGAAACGCTCGGTGGCACTGATTTCACGGCGCAACAAAAGGTCGCCTTCCTTCAGCGGCGGCAGCAGGTGGGCAAACTCATCCTTCGATTCCTCTTCTTCATCGTCTACACTCTCGCGGTAGACCTTCAGGAAACCGTCAAACTTTACGATTTCGCCCGTAGCGACGAATTTGTATTGACCATTGACCATTGACCATTGACCATTATTGGCTGCTCCATCAGAGATTGGAGAACGGTCAATGGTCAATGGTGAATGGTCAATGGAAATCTCCACCGTCGTCTTCTCAATCTCTGCGTCGGCCATCTGGCTGGCAATGGTGCGCTTCCAGATGAGGTCATAAAGGCGGCGCTCCTGCTGGGTGCCCTCTATGGCAGGCTGGTTGATATAGGTGGGACGGATGGCCTCGTGAGCTTCTTGGGCACCCTTCGAGCTGGTGTGATACTGGCGAACCTTCGAGTAGTCGGCTCCCCATTGGGAAATGATCTCCTCCTTGGCGGCATTGACAGCCAGTCCGGCCAGATTCACCGAGTCGGTACGCATATAGGTAATCTTTCCGCTCTCATAGAGGTGCTGTGCCACCATCATGGTCTGGCTGACCGTAAAGCCCAGCTTTCGGGCGGCCTCCTGCTGCAGCGTAGAGGTGGTGAAGGGGGGTGCCGGTGTGCGCTTCATGGGCTTCTTCTGAACGCTCTCCACGGTGAACGTGGATTCCTTCATCTGCTCAAGGAACTGCTCCACCTCCTCCTGCGTCTTCAAGCGCTGGGAGAGGGTGGCTTTCACCTCGCTCTGCGAGCCGTCGGCGTTCTGCAGGCCGAAAATGGCGGCCACGCTGTAGTAGGGCTCGCTAGCGAAAGCCTGTATCTCGCGCTCGCGCTCGACGATGAGCCTCACGGCCACGCTCTGCACACGACCGGCCGAGAGAGCGGGCTTCACCTTGCGCCAGAGTACGGGCGACAGCTTGAAACCCACAAGGCGGTCGAGCACGCGACGGGCCTGCTGGGCGTCGACGAGGTCCATGTTCAGCGTGCGCGGATGTTCGATAGCCTGCAGGATGGCGGGCTTGGTAATCTCGTGGAACACGATGCGCTTGGTCTTCTGCTCGTCCAGCCCCAGCACCTCGCACAGATGCCAGGAGATGGCTTCTCCCTCGCGGTCCTCATCACTTGCCAGCCAAACCTGACTGGCTTTCTTGGCCTGGCTCTTCAACTCGCCTACCAGTTTCTTCTTCTCTTCGGGAATCTCGTATTCGGGTTCCAGTGTTTTCTCGTCAATGCTCAGTTCGTGCTTCTTCAGGTCGCGGATGTGGCCGTAGCTCGACATCACCTTGTAGTCGTCGCCCAGAAATTTCTCAATGGTCTTTGCCTTTGCGGGCGACTCCACTATCACCAGATTCTTCTGCATAGTCATCTTCAGTTTTTTGTTTTTTTTACTTTCGGGCTGCAAAAGTACAAAGAATTTTTTCTTATACATTATTTATATACCACCTTTTTTGTTTTCTTAACGTTTCAACTGGGTAAACGCTTGGAAGTTTCCGACCTGTGCGGGTGAAACTCATCATCTATATAGTATTCAATATTACAAGTAATGTCATTATCCATCGTATGGCATGTTAAATCTTCATAAAGTTTTCTTTCGACAGCCCTTTGTCCCCCTTCGCCT
>JAILFU010000225.1 GCA_024697405.1 Prevotella sp. | reverse complement strand
GTTCTGTTACAAGTTCAATCGCAGATACTTTGGAGACAAGTTGTTTGACAGGCTTATGATAGCTTCCATCGCTTGCACATCGGAGTTTGAACATCGCATCTACAATAGAAACATGTCGGCTGGTTGCGGATAATCATTTAGGTTTCCATGGAGAATGGAACTATATCATCAAGCCACAAACGTAAAAATAATTTAGTAACAGTTCCTAATATCACTCCCGCCGACGCCATCGAGGCCCTCTACCTGTACTTCGGTGCCGGGAGTAACAACAATGCCCGTGCAGAGCGCCCAGAGGCGGAAGGAGTAAGAGATCCGGAATAAAAGCCCCTCCTAACCTCCCCAAAGGGGAGGAATGCCCACCCCCGACCTCTCCCCAGGGAGAAGAGGTCGGGGGTGGACTTTCAAATGAAAAACACGGATATGAAGAAGGTCTGTTTTTCCTTGTTTTCTTTGTTTTTATTTGTTAGAAATCGTTGTCACCAAAGAGCCACTTTACCTATTGCTCCTAAGTCGAGTGTAGCGGAGGCAACTCCAAGAGCCTGAAAAACACGACTCATGGTTGGAATGCTGATACTATAGCCCTTTTCCAACCGAGAAATTTGCGCACGCTGCACACCTATACGCGCTCCCAGTTCCTCTTGTGTGAGGTTCTGTTGCAAGCGGGCTTTCTTGATGGCTTCGCCTATCCTGTATGCATGAACGGCTTCTGCCACACGTCTTTCGTGTTCGTCACGTTCCTTAGTGCCAACAGGCCCGATGGCCTTGTCAAGTACCTCTTCTAGACTATACAGCTTAAATTTTCCTACCTGTTCCATATCTATCTTTTTTTAGCGTTAAAATACTCCTGTCTTATTTTCTCGGCCTTGGTAATCTCTTTTTTTGGGGTTTTCTGAGTTTTCTTGATGATGCCGTGTGTGGCTACAACCAACGTGTCCGTCTGCGTGTCCCAGAAAGCAAACAGCCGATACTTCACTTTGTCATGTAGTGTGCGGAACTCCCAAATTTCCGTACCTTCCAGCTTGGAGAAGATGACGGCATTACGTTCACCTTCGGCAATCCTGTGAACATTGTCGAGCACTTTCTTCATGGCGGCTTTCGGCAGACTAAGAACAAATTCCTGAGCCTCTTCCAGCATTACTAACCTAAATCTTGCTGCCATATCAGAATCGTTTTGGAGTTGCAAAGGTAATCAACTGTTTCTATATTACGAAACATTTTGGCAACTATTTTTGTTTTAGGTACTCTTTTTAACACTTCTCTGTCGTTGAGGAAATAAAAACAGAGGAAACAAATGAAAAACACGGATATGAAGAAGGTCTGTTTTTCCTTGTTTTCTTTGTTTTTATTTGTTTTGGTAAGACCGCTTTAGCGGTTGAATACAGTAGTTTGGCCATATTTTGCGTAAACCCTGCAACTCTGCACTTAGGCTTTATAACTAGCTGTTTTACAGTAATGTATCAGGTGCAGACTTGAGGCGAAACCCTGCATTAACTATGCATTTGTCTATATATGCACCTCATGCTGGAAAATACGAACGCCGTTTGGAAAAATACTAACGCCGTTTGAAAAAATACGAACGCCGTTTGGGAAAATACTGGCAGTATTTTTTTGTCCCAAGGCTTGGGACTCTTTCGCGGAGTTTCCAGAAGTGAAGATGCGAGGCTCATGCAGAGTTTATGCAGGGTTTTCAGTAAAGTGTACTACCAGCAACTTTCTGCAAACCAGTCTGTTACCTGTCTTTGGTGCAGAGTTGCAGGGTTTTTGCGGGGATGGGCTATAGCTTTGCCAGTTCAACGACCTTGTCGACGGCAGCACTCAGCCCGTCGGCATTCTTGCCGCCGGCCTGTGCGAAGTGGGGCTGTCCGCCACCGCCGCCCTGAATGAGCTTGGCGGCCTCGCGCACCAGCTGTCCGGCGTTCAGCCCGTGGTCGCTTACCAGGTCGTCGCTCATCATGATGGTGAGCTGAGGCTTGTCGCCGTATCGTGTGCCGAGGGCACAGAGCACCGGACCGTTGATGGCGGCACGCAGCTTGAATGCGAGGTCCTTGGCAGCGGCAGGCTCCATGGGCAGCACGCAGGTGACGACCTTCACGCCGTTCACATCGCGGGCTTTCCCCATCAGCTGCTGGCAGCAACGCTCCACGGCCTGAGCCTGAAAGCCCTCAATCTCCTTCTTCATCGAGTCGTGTTCTTCGATGTACTTGCGGATGACTCCCTGCAGATCCTTCGCATTGTTGAAGAACGACCTCACGGCTTTCAGCGTGTCTTCCAGCTGATAAAGCATTTCCTCACACTCTTTGCCTGTCTTGGCTTCAATGCGGCGGATGCCTGCAGCCACGCTGCTCTCGCTGATAATCTTAAAGAAGCCGATACGGCCTGTGGAGGTGGTGTGTATGCCGCCGCACAGCTCGCATGAGGGTCCGAAGCGCATGACGCGCACCTTGTCGCCGTACTTCTCGCCGAAGAGGGCGATGGCGCCCAGCTTCTTAGCCTCTTCCATGGGCATGTCGCGGTGCTCGTCGCGTGGCAGGTCCTGACGGATCATGTCGTTCACCAGCCGTTCCACCTCGCGCAGCTGCTCGTCGCTGACCTTCTCGAAATGGGAGAAGTCGAAGCGCAGCGTGTCGGGGCTGACGAAAGAGCCCTTCTGCTCCACATGGTCACCCAGCACCTGTTTCAGGGCGTAGTCCAAAAGGTGGGTGGCGGTATGGTTGGCGGCGCTGGCATCGCGCTTGTCGGTGTCGACGCAGGCCATGAATTCTGCCGTGGGGTCTTTGGGCAGCTGCTTTACAATGTGTACGGTCTGTCCGTTCTCGCGCTTGGAGTCGATAATCTCCACGGTCTCGTTCTCGCTGACGAGCACTCCCTGGTCGCCCACCTGGCCGCCCATCTCTCCGTAGAACGGGGTGTAGTCGAGCACCAGCTCAAAGAAGGTGTTCTTTTTCTGGGTGACCTTGCGATAGCGGAGGATGTGGCAGGTGTATTCGGTGTAGTCGTAGCCCACGAACTGCTGTTCTGATTGACCATTGACCATTGAAGATTGACCATTATTGGCATCCGCATTTTCTTGGGCAGCAGAATGGTCAATGGTCAATGGTGAATGGTCAATGATAACCCAGTCGCTGTTCTCGACCTGGGCGGCGTTGCGGGCGCGGTCTTTCTGCTTCTGCATCTCCACCTGGAACTCCTCCTCGTTGACGGTGAAGCCGTTCTCACGGCAGATGAGCTCGGTGAGGTCGAGGGGGAAGCCGTAGGTGTCGAAAAGACGGAAGGCCTGCACGCCGTCCAGCTCGGTCTTCTTTTCGCTGCGAAGCTGTTCCATAGCCTTGTCAAGCAGGGAGATTCCCTTGTCCAGCGTGCGCAGGAAAGCGTCTTCCTCTTCTTTCATGACGCGAGCGATGAGCTGCTGCTGGGCCTTCAGTTCGGGGAAGGCGTCGCCCATCTCCTCCACGAGGGTGGGCAGCAGCTTGTAGAGGAAAGCCTCTTTCTGTCCGAGGAAGGTGTAGGCATAGCGCACTGCGCGGCGTAGGATGCGGCGGATGACATAGCCAGCCATGGCGTTGCCAGGCAGCTGCCCGTCAGCGATGGAGAATGCTACGGCGCGCAGGTGGTCGGCACATACGCGCATGGCAACATTGATGTCGCTTTGCTCTCTAGAATCTTCGGATTGGCTGGATTCTTCCTCGAAGGTGGTATATTTCAGCCCTGTAATCTGCTCCTCGGCCTTGATGATGGGCTGGAAGATGTCGGTGTCGTAGTTCGAGTGCTTGCCCTGGAGCATGCGTACCAGGCGCTCGAAGCCCATGCCCGTGTCGATGACGTTCATGGAAAGCTTCTCCAGCGAGCCGTCGGCCTTGCGGTTGAACTGCATGAACACGAGGTTCCAGATTTCAATCACCTGCGGGTCGTCCTTATTCACCAGCTCACGGCCAGTCTTGCCGCTGGCCTTTCGCTGCTCCGGGGTGCGGCTGTCGACGTGGATTTCCGAGCAGGGGCCGCAGGGGCCAGTGTCGCCCATTTCCCAGAAATTGTCGTGCTTGTTGCCGTTGATGATATGGTCTTCGGGCACATGCTTTGCCCAATAGCGAGCAGCCTCGTCGTCGCGGGGAATGTTTTCTTCGGGAGACCCCTCGAACACGGTGACATAGAGGTCTTCGGGGTTCAGCTTCAGCACGTCGACCAGATATTCCCAAGCCATGTCGATGGCCCCTTCCTTGAAGTAGTCGCCGAAGCTCCAGTTTCCCAGCATCTCGAACATGGTGTGGTGGTAGGTGTCGTGGCCCACCTCCTCCAGGTCGTTGTGTTTGCCGCTGACACGCAGGCATTTCTGTGTGTCGGCGCGGCGGCGAGGCTCCGGGTCGCGTGTGCCCAGGATAATGTCTTTCCACTGGTTCATGCCGGCGTTGGTGAACATCAGCGTCGGATCGTCCTTAATCACCATTGGAGCAGAGGGCACTATGGCATGTCCCTTCGATTCAAAAAACTTCTTGAAAGAGTCGCGGATTTCTTTTGCGGTCAACATGTTGATTTTCTATTTACTTATTTTACTTATTCTCCATTTGCTGGTTTTCAATTTAGCCGTGCAAAGGTACTGCTTTTTTTGCAAAACGACGAAGAAAAGGCTGTCTTTTTCTGCTGTACATGGAATTTCCTGCGCTTTTTCGGCTCCTTTCCTTGGCAGTTCGGAAAAATAGTAGTATCTTTGCAGGTTGATTACACAGTGTGTCAAGAGCTTTAGTACCGATGAAGCAAGAGGAATGTGTACGCCTGCTCGCCGGGCATGACATCAAACCGACGTCCAACCGCATCGTGGTGCTGCGGGCGTTGGCCACGTCGGAACGGCCGCTGACGCTGGCAGAGCTGGAAATGAAAATCCTGTCGATTGAGAAGTCGGGCATCTTCCGCTCCCTGACACTGTTCCGCGAACACCATCTGGTGCATGCCATCGAGGACGGCAGCGGCTCGCTGCGCTATGAGCTGTGCCATAGTCATGGTGACGGGGAGGACGACGACCTGCACGTGCACTTCTTCTGCGAGCACTGCCAGCGCACCTTCTGCCTCGACGGCGTCCCAGTGCCGCAGGTTTGTGTGCCTCCAGGCTATGCTGTCACGTCGGCCAGCCATATCGTGAAGGGCATCTGCCCTGAATGTGGACGTAGAAACAAATGATAACCAATATATTGAGACTATGGACAACAAACATTTGGTGCTGAACGCAAATCCTATTGTTGCAGCACTGCAGAAACCAGCCGCCGAACTGACCAAGGCGGACATTATCGAGTATATCATCGAGAACGACATCCGCATGGTGAACTTTATGTATCCCGGTGGTGACGGACGGCTGAAGACCCTTAATTTCGTCATCAACGACCTCGACTACCTGGAGACCATCCTCACCTGTGGCGAGCGCGTCGACGGCTCCAGCCTCTTTTCGTTCATCCAGGCCGGAAGCAGCGACCTCTATGTGCTCCCCCGTTTCCGCACTGCTTTCGTCGACCCCTTTGCCGAGATACCCACGGTGACCATGCTCTGCTCCTTCTTCGACAAGGACGGCCGTCCGCTGGAGTCTTCTCCTGAGTACACGTTGCATAAGGCAGCAGAAGCCTTCCGCGAGGTCACGGGCATGGAGTATCAGGCTATGGGCGAGCTGGAGTACTACGTCATCAGCGACGACGATGGCGTCTTCCCCGCTCAGGACCAGCGAGGCTATCATGAGTCTGCTCCTTATGCCAAGGCCAATGAGTTCCGCACCCAGTGCATGCAGTTCATTGCCCAGGCCGGCGGACAAATCAAGTACGGCCACTCCGAGGTGGGCAATTTCTCGCTCGAGGGCAAGAACTACGAGCAAAACGAGATAGAGTTCCTGCCCGTGCCTGTGGAGCAGGCTGCCGACCAGCTGATGCTGGCCAAGTGGATTATCCGCAACTTGGGTTATCAGATGGGCTACGACGTCACCTTCGCTCCGAAGATTACTACGGGTAAGGCTGGCTCCGGCCTGCATATCCACATGCGGATGATGAAGGACGGCAGAAACCAGATGCTCGCCAACGGCGTGCTCTCTGAAGATGCCCGCAGGATGATAGCCGGCATGATGGACCTCGCTCCCGCCATCACTGCCTTCGGCAACAAGAATCCCATGTCGTACTTCCGTCTGGTGCCCCATCAGGAGGCTCCGACGAATGTCTGCTGGGGCGACCGCAACCGCAGTGTGCTCGTTCGCGTGCCGCTGGGCTGGGCTGCCGATGTCGACATGAGCCACAAGGCTAATCCGCTGGAGAAGGAGGAAAAATACGATACGAGCATCAAGCAGACGGTGGAGATGCGCTCGCCCGACGGCTCGGCCGACCTCTACCAGCTGTTGGCAGGGCTCTGTGTAGCCTGCCGCCACGGCTTCGAGATGGCCGATGCCCTGGAGGTGGCCGAGAGGACCTATGTCAATGTGAACATCCACGCCGCCGAGAACGCCGGCCGCCTGGCCACCCTGGCACAGCTGCCCGACTCTTGCGTGGCTTCGGCCGACTGCCTGGAGCGTCAGCGTGCGGTGTTCGAGGAGTATGGTGTCTTCTCTCCCGCCATGATCGACGGCATCATCGCCCAGTTGCGTGCCTTCGACGACAAGACCCTTCGCAAGACCATTGAGGGCTATCCCGAGGAGATACAGAAACTGGTCGTGAAGTACTTCCACTGCGGATAGGACTTCTCAGTAAGAAATGTAAAAGTAAGTTTAACCAATAAAAAAGCAAACAATGAACAACGAGAACGAACAGAAGCAGCAAGGGCTGCAGATAGAACTGACCCCTGACAAGGCTCAGGGAGAGTATGCCAACTTTGCCATCATCACCCACAGCAGCAGCGAATTCATCGTGGATTTCGCCCGCATGTTGCCCGGTCTGCCCAAGGCCCAGGTGCGCAGCCGCGTCATCCTGGCTCCTGAGCATGCCAAGCGCCTGCTGGGTGCCCTGCAGGAGAACATCATGCGCTATGAGCGCACCTTCGGCACCATCAAGATGCCGCAGCCGGCCAGTAACGAAGGGCGTACCATTGCCCCCTTCAACGTGAAGGGCGGCGAAGCGTAGCCACCACATATTCCGACTGGGTACCGATGCGGTACTTCCCGCCCCAGATGCCCAGTCCGCTGGATACGTAGTACTGCGTGCCGGAGCGCCGATGGCTGCCCCACGAGCATTCGTAGATGGCGTCGGTAATCCATGAGATAGGCCACACCTGCCCTCGGTGGGTGTGGCCGCTTAGTTGGAAGTCTATTCCGCACTTTTCGGCCTGTTCCAAAGCGTGGGGCTGATGGTCGAGGAGGATGGTGAAAGGGTGAGTGGTCAGGGGTGAAGGTTGAGTGGTGGCATCGCCGACGAGCTGCTCCAGGGGTTTGCGCCGCCGGCTGAAGCGGTCGTCGCGCCCGATGATGACCAGTGCCGAGTCGATAACCACCGAGGAGTCGCGGAGCAGGCAGATGCCGGCTTCGCGATAGAATTTCTCAGCCCGTTGCTCCCCGCTGTAGTATTCGTGGTTGCCCAGACAGGCGTAGACGGGAGCCTGCAGCCGGCGGAACTCGGCTGCCATGTCCTCCTCCAGCAGCGGCCGTATGCTGCTGTCGATGATATCGCCTGCAATGAGTATGAGGTCGGGCTGTTCCGCGTTGATCAAATCCACCCAGCGGGCCAGGTCGGCGCGGGTGTTGTGGTAGCCCAGGTGCAGGTCGCTGGCCATCACCAGTTTGTAGTCGTGGGGTAGGGGCTTGTCTGTACTTAAATTTATTTGTACGCGAACCTTATTATAATAATGGATGTTTCCGCAGACGAAGACTGTGGCGAGAATCCCTAGGATGGCCGTTGCCGTCACCCCGTTCCCGTAGAGCCAGGCCTTCGGAACGAGGTGCACCAGCCGTCCCAGGTCGAGCACTAGAAACACCATCACCAGATAGAGCAGCACCAGCACCGATGACGTGCCGGTTTTGTAGACCATGCGTGCCAATGGTAGCGACATCTTCTCCAGCCCTCCGCTGAATCCTACGAAGAGCAAGAGGAAACAGACGATGCCCATGCCGATGAGGAGACATTTCCACACTCCGGCCAGCGGCAGCAGCACCCATACGTGCCATGCTACGTAGGCTAGGCCCGTCAGCGGCAGCGCCATAAAGAGAATCATTCCAGTCATTTTCATTCTTTACATTCAGCGTGCAAAGTTACGAAAAGTTGAGCGCAAAACAAAAGAAACTCGTTTCTTTTTTTTGCCGAAACGAAGTAACTTCGGCGAAGCCAGAGTTGCGAAAAGTTGAGCGCAAAACAAAAGAAACTCGTTTCTTTTTTTTGCCGAAACGAAGTAACTTCGGCGAAGCCAGAGTTACGAAAAGTTGAGCGCAAAACAAAAGAAACTCGTTTCTTTTTTTGGCAACGACATAGCAGTTGGCACTTAATCAATGGCAATAATAAAGCAGTTGGCACAGGAATTCTTCTCCGGCGGTAGCCGCTCCCCTCCCCTTGACTACTCTTTATACACATCTCTGGCCCTTGCGAAGGCTATGATTTCGAGGTGCTGGCTGAACCTCTCAAGTCCCCTCTTCATGGTGATATATTCCGGCCTCCCATGGGCTGACAGGTAGCCGCTCCATCCTCCGAGCCGTGCGATAATCCACGCCGCCCATGGCAGCGAGTGCTCGCGGAACGGGTTCCGCCCGTCAAGTGCCTTCGGCGACTTCTGTTGTAAC
>JAILFU010000151.1 GCA_024697405.1 Prevotella sp. | reverse complement strand
CTTCGCCGCCATCGACTTGCCGAAGCGGCGGCAGCGCGACACGCAGCTGAAACGGCGTTCCGTATAGAGCGTGCTGTTAATCACTGCTATCAGTCCCGACTTGTCGACGTACTCACTATTGCGGGCAGACTGGAACCCGGCATTCCCGATGCTGATATAAGTACCCATCCTGATGATTTACGTTTTTTTTCTGCGCGAGATGACCACAGACAAGCCCATCGACAGCACCAGCACGCCAAAGATGAAGGCCAGCGACCAAGGGGTGGGTATCTCAACGTGGGTCATGTTAAGGTTCAGCCCCAGCCATGAGCCAATCTCGTTGATGTACTGGTCCATGGCCAGCAGCATCTTCACGCCGACGAAGATGAGAATGATGCCCAGGCCGTATTTCAGGTAGGTGAAATACTTGGCCACGGCGGCCAGGGCGAAGTAGAGGGCACGCAGGCCCAGGATGGCGAAGATGTTGGAGGTGAGCACGATGAACGGGTCGCGGCTGACGGAGAACACGGCGGGGATGGAGTCGACGGCGAATGCCACGTCGGTGGTCTCGATAACCAGCAGGGCGATGAACAGGGGGGTGGCCAGCTTGCGCAGCTTGCCTCTGCTGTCGGCTTCTTTCACGAAGAACTTCTCGCCGTGCATCTTGTCGGTGACGGGGAAGAAACGCTTGAAAAGGCGCACGATGAAGTTGTTGGCGGGGTCGGTCTGCGCCCCCTCGTCGTGGGTGAACATCTTTGCACCCGTATAGAGAAGGAAGAGGCCGAAGAGGCCAAGTATCCACTCGAAGCGCTCTACCATGGCAGCACCAGCGAAGATGAACACGCTGCGCAGCACCAGCGCGCCGAAGATGCCCCAGAAGAGCACCTCATGCTGGTACTTCCTCTCAATGGAGAAATAGGAGAAGAGCATGAGGAAGACAAAGAGGTTGTCCATGGACAGCGACTTCTCTATGAGATAGCCCGCCAGAAACTCCATCGCCTTCTCGTAAGGCTCGACAGGATAGAAGAAATAGATGCTGGCGCAGAAGACCAGCGAGACGCCTATCCACACGAAGGTCATCTGCAAGGCTTCCTTAATGCTCACTTCATGCTGTCCTTTCTTACCGAACATCTTCAGGTCGGCAATGAGCATGATAAACACTAGTACGTAGAACAGTATCCACGCCCAAAAAGGTAGTATATCCATAGGTTTACAGCGTCTCTAACATTCTTTTAATGACAACGGAGCAGGAAATCTCGCGGTTGGCGGCCTCGGGGATGACCAGGCTATTGGGACTCTCAATGACATCGTCGGTGACGATGAGGTTGCGGCGCACGGGCAGGCAGTGCATGAACTTGGCGTTGTTGGTCCACGACATGTGCTCGGTGTCGACGGTCCAGGAGCGGTCCTCACAGGTTATCTTGCCATAGTCGGCAGGATGGGTCACGCCGGGGTTCGACCAGTTCTTGGCATAGATGAAGTCAGCGCCCTCGAAAGCTTTCCGCTGGCTGTACTCCACACGGGCACCGGCCACAAACTTCGGGTCTAGCTCGTAGCCTTCGGGGTGGGTGATGACAAGGTCGATGTCGGGGTCGGCCAGCATCCACTGGGCAAACGAGTTGGGCACGGCCTGCGGCAGGGCGCGGCAGTGGGGTGCCCAGGTGAGGACGACCTTGGGCCGTTTCGTCCCGTCTGTTGCGATATCGCAACATACCGGACGGCTCCAGCTCTCTTTGATGGTGATGAGATCGGCGAAAGCCTGAAGGGGGTGCACGGTGGCGGTTTCCATGGCGAAGACGGGGCGGCCGCTGTAGCGGATGAACTGCTGGAGGACGGTCTCGGCATAGTCATATTCACGGTCGGTGAGGCCGGCGAAGGAGCGCACGCCGATGAGGTCGCAGTAGCAGCCCATGACGGGTATGGCCTCCAGCAGGTGCTCCGACTTGTCGCCGTCCATGATGACGCCGCGCTCGGTCTCCAGCTTCCAGGCCCCGGCGTTGACATCGAGCACGATGACGTTCATGCCCAAGTTCATGGCCGCCTTCTGCGTGGAGAGGCGGGTGCGCAGGCTGTTGTTGAAGAAAATCATCATCAGGGTCTTGTTACGTCCCAGATGCTGGTACTTATAACGCTCTTGCTTAAGTTCTTGTGCTTCGGCGAGTGCTTTCCGGAGGTCGCCGATGTCCTCCACATTGATAAATGTTCTCATTCACTATATCTTTACTAAATCTTATATTGTGCTATAAAGCCTTCTTGAAGCAGCGGCGGCGCTTGTGCAGCTCGTGCTCCAGATAGCTCCACTGGCTCTGCACCTTGCCATTGGTCTCCATCTCCACATGGGTCTCTCCCCAGAGGAAGCCATATTTCTGGTAGATGGGGATGAGGTCGTAGAACAGCAGGGCATTGGCTCCTTTTGAGCGGTATTCGGGCAGCACGCCGATGAGCAGACAGTCGACGATGTCGGTCTTGTGGAACTTCAGTGCCCGCAGGATGTGCCACCAGCCGAAGGGCCAGAGGCGGCCATTGCGGCATTTCTGCAGGGCCTTGGTGAGCGACGGCAGGGTGATGCCCACGCCTATGACGGGATGGTCGTCCAGGGAGTGGTCTTCGATGAGGGTGACCATGCTCAGGTCGAGCACCTTGAAATACATGTGGATGTACTGGTCAATCTGCTTCTGCGACATCCTGCTGTAGCCGTAGAGATGGCCGAAGGTGTTGTTGATGACGTCGAAGACCTTCTGCCCGTACTGTGCGGGGCCGAAGATGTCCTTCTTGGTGAGCTTCTTCACCTGCAGGTTATAGCGTTTCATCACCATCTCGGAGATTTTGCGGAACTTCTCGGGCATTCCCTCCTTCGGCACAAAGAGCTTGTACTCCACGTAGTCGTTGTCCTTCTCGTAGCCCTCCATCTGCTGCATCAGCTCGGGATAGTAGGCGTAGTTGTATTCCGTGGCCATGCAGCCCAGCTCCTCGAAGCCGTAGGTCAGCATGCCCTCGGGGTCCATGTCGGTGAATCCCAGCGGGCCGATAACCTCCTTCATGCCTTGGCGGCGGCCGTAGTCCTCGACGGCTGTGAGCAGGGCACGGAGCACATCGATGTCGTTGATGAGGTCGAGCCATCCGAAGCGCACAGCTGGCCGCTGCCACTGCTCGTTGTAGCGGCGGTTGATGATGGCGGCCACACGTCCCACCACCTTTTCCTCCTTCAGGGCCAGATAGTACTCCACGTCGCAGAATTCAAAGGCGGCATTCGGATCCTTCGCCCAGGGCGACAGGGTCTGCACCTCGTCGCTGTGGAGGTTGGGGGCATCGTAGGGGTTCCCTCGGTAGAGGTCGTAATGCAACTGTATGAACTGCTCCAAATCGTGCTTGTTCTCTACCTTCTTTATCTGTATTTCTGCCATTATTTCAGCGTTTTGTCGTTAAACAAAGGACAAAGGTAAGGTTTTTTCTCCAATAAACAAAAGAAAAGTGAAAAAAACTTTTGTTTTTTGCCGGCTTATTCGTATCTTTGCACTCAGAATTCTTATATAATCATAAAAAACTCTAGAGTAATGAAAAACAAAAGAATGATGACACTGGCAGCAAGCATGCTGCTGATGGGCGGTGCCGTGACGGTACAAGCCCAGGATTGGAAATCCTTCTCGTATGTAGAGGCTCAGGGTGGACTGCAGCTCACGTCGACCAATGCGCCGATGGACAAGCTCTTCACACCGACGGCCGCCTTCACGCTCGGTCACTACTTCACTCCGGTGGTGGGTGCCCGTCTGCACGTGAATGCATGGCAGTCGAAGAGCGGCTTCAAAGACCTGGATCAGTACTACAAGTGGAAGTACATCACACCCGACCTGGACTTGATGGTCAACCTGTCGAACCTTTTCGGAAAGAGCCAGAACCACGCCTTGAACCTGATTCTGCTGGGCGGCGTGGGCCTGAACTATGCCTGGGACAACGACGAGCTGGCCGACCTGAAAGTGGCTCCGCAGCGTGTACCCCTGAAATGGGACGACAACCGGCTGAGCCACAACCTGCGTGCAGGACTGCGCCTGGAGACCAACCAGTCGAAGCCCCTCGGA
This sequence comes from Prevotella sp., assembly GCA_024697405.1. GTDB lineage: Bacteria > Bacteroidota > Bacteroidia > Bacteroidales > Bacteroidaceae > Prevotella. The sequence continues at coordinate 5,542 of JAILFU010000151.1, read as the reverse complement.
CTCTCGCTTGAAGTGAACGCCAACTCGCTGGACGACCGCTTCAACTCGAAGACCAATGATGCCGACGACTGGCAGTTCACCGCCATGCTCGGCCTGAACTACCGCTTCGGCTACAAGAAGGCTGCTCCCCGCTACATCACACGCGTAGTGGAGTACACTGAGACCATCGAGGTTGACGAGCCTACCACCATCATGGTGAAGGAGAAGCGCCCCGTGGAGAAAATGGAGAAGAAGAGCATCCGCGAGGTGGTATTCTTCAACATCTGCCAGAGCAATCCTAACGAGGCTGAAGGCATCGACGGTGCCATTAAGGACATTGCCGACCTGATGAAGACCAGCAACGATGCCACGTTCACCGTGACTGGCTATGCCGACAAAGGCACGGGCAACCCCCGCATCAACAAAATGTACGCCCAGAAACGTGCTGAAGGTGTCACAAACAAGCTGGTGAACGAGCATGGCATCGACGCCTCACGCATCAAAAGCGACTCGAAGGGTGACACCGTGCAGCCGTTTGAGGAGAACGACAAGAACCGCTGCGTCATCGTGACCGGCGAGGGCACCTTCAAAGTAACCACCTACGAAGAGGTGGAGGTTGAGAAACAGACCACCAAGAAGGTGAAGAAGGAAGTGACCCGCCAGAAGGAGGTGCAGGAAGAAGTGAAGTAAACGGTTACACGTGCTGGCAGACAATCAGCACATGTTTTCCCCCGGCGAGGGTGGTGGCAAAGAGATAGTTGCTGCCACCCTCGCTCAGTTTCAAGCGCTTGCGGAGCTCAGCCACGCTTAGGGGGAAGTTGCGCACACTGATATTGGCCTGCTGAAGAGGGGAAATCTTTGTACGCAGCTCCTGCTTGTTCAGCGAAGAGACAGCGGAAATGCGAAAAGTGCGGCCGGGAAAAGCCTCGACCAGCTGTCCGGAAGTGAACAGATGGCTGTTCTGCGCCAAAGGGGTCACACCATATCGACGGGCCAGCTCCGAAAAGCCCCCGGCCTTCATCAGCGAGGCATTGGGTTCGTAGAGGAAAAAAGCCTCACCCACGGCCTCTCTCCCAAGGAGAGGAGAGTTGTTGGTTTTGCTACTAGAAATATCCATGGAAGGACTATATACTCCCGTCTCCTTGGGAGAGGGGCCGGGGGTGAGGCTAAACCTTTCTATGGTGTCATCGTTCACGCAAACGAGCTGTGGCTCTTGGCATTCTTCAGCTGAAAGAACCAGCAACAGTTCCTTGCACTCGTTGTCAACACTGACGATGTGCACCTGCTCCACATGCTTCTGCCCCACATCGCTGACCGCCTTGCGCCAGTCGAGCATAGGCGAGAGCTTCAGCATCACGCGGTCGGCTTTCGAAAGCAGCTCGTCGAGCAACGGCAGCACATTGGGGACGCAGTCGGCTATGCCGTAGGTGCGGATGCCATGGCCGTCGCGACGGGCGGGGTCGAGGTATATAAGCGAGGCGTGGTCTAGTTGGCGGAGATACTCCACACCGTCGGCACAAATGCAGGAAACGACGGGGGTGGCTTGCACGCCGACAGCCTCAGGGTTTCCGCTGGGGGAAAATAAAAAACGAAAGTTCTTCTGGGCAAGGTCAAACAGCGCTTCTTGCTGCTCCACATAGACTGCCTCGTCAAAACATCTGCACATAAAAGAGAAGTCCACGCCCAAGCCGCCGGTCAGGTCGACAAGCTTTTTCTTGGCGGGGAAACCGCCAACCACAGCAGCAGCGGGGAAACCGCCAACCACTCGGGCCTTATAGCGGGCAGTCTGCTCGCTGGAGCACTGCTCCATGTTCAGATGTGGAGGGTAGAGGATGCCTTCGCAGGCCGCCCAGCTAGGCAGTTTGCGGCGTGCTGTCTGCCGGCCTTGTATCTGCTGCAAGGCCATCGGCATGTCTACCTCCCCGTCACGGCATCCCTGCAAAGCCAGCTTCCGCACATCGTCGCCAGCATGGGCAGCAATAAATAGTCGTGTAGCTTCGTTCACTCCTTCTTTTTGATGCAAAGGTATAATAAATGCGGCGCAACTGAACGAAGCTGGTGTTAAAAAAAACAAAAGAGCAGGGAAAACACCTCCAAAAACATTTTCTTTCATTCTTTTTTTGTAATTTTACAGCCACAAAACATAGATTTCTACAGCAATGAAGAAAACAGCAGTCATTGTCATGTTGCCGGCTCTTCTTTGGGCAGGCTTGGCATCATGTGAGAAAGAGCAATTCAACAAGGAAATATACGATGGCTACGTAGACTATCAGTTCATGGTGGACAGCGTAGACCGCACACACGACTGGCAGCTGACGCAGAGTGGCTCGGTCGTGGTGACCCTGCCCACAGAGGTCAGCCGTGTACAACTGCTTACTGCCGACCCCTACTCCACCCCGGAAGCTGAGATTACCGCCGAAGGCATTGCCCTGAACAGTGAGAGCCAGCTCACGCTGCCATATACCATCCCCATCGGACAGCAGACGCTTTATGCTGCAGCCATCAACAGCAACGGAGAATACCTGGGCGTGATGCCCTTCGACGTAGGTAGCCAGACACTGACGCTGGCCATGGACAGGCTGACGGGAAGCGGCAGGCCACTAGCCACAGACTACCAGACTTTCACCTATCTCTACGAGGCTGACTACCCCTACCCCGGCGACTTCGATTTCAACGACCTGGTGCTACGCATCGCGAAGAAACCCGGGCCACAGCCACAAGACATTGACCTGACCGTCACCCTTGAGGCTGCCGGCACCGATGCCTCCTATGCCGCTGCCGTTCAGCTGGCAGGCATCAATTATAATGATGTGGAAAAGGCAGAGATAGTCAGCGGCATGCAAATGGACTTGGGTTATCCCCTGTCGAGCCGCTTCATCAAGAGCGACGATCTGCTTCAGGAGGGCAAAAACAACCAGGCCGTGATACGTCTTTTCGAGCATGCTCACTGGGCCTTCAGCAAGAAGACAAACAAGCTGGGTGCCATCGACATGCTGCGCTACAACACCTCGCATACCGATGCTGAGAACTACAGCGCTACAGCCACTCCTATCACCACGACCTACCGCATCACATTCAAAGACGCCCGTATGGCCAGCCAGTTTACATTTGACAACGTCGACCCGTTCATCATCCATGTCTACAACGGCGGCTACTGGGAGGTTCACACCTACGCCCATAAGTTCGACGAGGTGCTATGGAACATCTACAATGGTAAGCAGCATCTGTTCGACAACCACATCAGCTGGTCGCTGGTCATTCCCCAGCGTGATTTCCGCTATGCCGGTGAGGGTATCTGCCTGGGTTCGTACAATGCAAAGACAGGGTCGCGTTTCGGCCCCTACCGCTATTTTTCCAACTGGCTGCAGCATCATGCCAGCTACCAGGACTGGTACAGGCAGGTCACACAGGAACAGCTGCTCTACTGACGAGAAGAAAGCGTTGACATCATGGTGTCAACGCTTTCTTAATTTTTCTGTCTCCAAGGGCTATCGCCGCTGGCTAGGCACCGACATGGTCAAGCCGCTTTCCGGTACAGTATTATACCAGTCGGCGTTTTGATTTCGGTCTATGACAAACCCTATAAACGAAGGATATGCCCTCGAAATTTCTGTCCATTCCGTAGGCCATTCCCATTTCCTGGGAATCACGATACCGTAAGGCTCGATAGTGTTGCCTTGCTGAGTACCTACCTCTATCACGTCCCCACTTGATGTACGGATGCTGAAAGGAGCTTCGCCCAGTGTGTGGCCCTTCTTGTCGACATAGTCCATGGCAGTGCCAACGCTAAAGAACATGTCGTCGTCTGCAGCGCCAGTATTGAGGAACTTGCCGTTTGCTCCCCCTAGCACATCATGAACCTCCCTATTGCCGAAGATAGGCTCGCCGTCATAATAGACATAGATATCCTTCTTGGCTCCTGTGCACATCAGTTCCACATCAAATCCATTGCCATCCTCGCTCTCCGACACATAGAGCACTACGTCGTTCATATCGTAGTCGCACATGTAGGTATCTTCAAAAGCATAGGAGAAAATCTGAGGAGCGACTTCGTCTTCCTCCTCCTTTGACCATTTTGCACCACAACTGTTGGTTTTGGGGGTTACTTTAAGTTTTCCATAGGTACATCCTATACCATTAAAATTAAGCACGGGATAATCACCATCGCCATTACTCTGCAACTCCTCTTCAGTAACTACCTGGCCTCCCTTGATGATTTCTATTTCATGAATAGAATATGTGATCTTGCTGGAAATAGAGAACGTTTCTCTGTGAGAAGCAACTGTTACCTTGCCGCCGATGAGCAGATAGGCATTCTTATCCGAAGTCCTGAACCCTTGATAAGTACCATCGGCCTGGGCTTTCATGTCTACATCGCCCTTAATATTCATACCTGAATTATTCTTCATGTTCACGATGAAGTTGTCCATCTCGGCAGTGCCAGCCTCGGTATAGCTGTTCCTCATGAGGTTGAACTCGCCATCGTACATGTGGGCATTGCCCTCAACAATGAGCTGGCAATAGTTGTAGAAAGTGGCGTTCTTGGCACTGAAGATCATGGTGCCGGTAGTATAGTGACCTGCATTGACCCAGTAGATTTGCTGCTGTGTAACATTGGTTTCTCCTGCAATTGTCACCTTACCATCGTTATAGAAATTACCAGTGCTGTTCAGCGTCATGGAAGCAGCAGTCAACTCGGCATCGTCGCCTAAGTTCATAAAATAGGAATTATTGGCATCGGCAGGTGAGTAGGTCAGAGCACCAGTGACATTGAACTTACCCTCGTTATAGACGGTGCAAAAGTTACCAATGTCGTACTTCGTGGTGTTGGTAGCATTGACAGTACCACGGTTAAACATCTTCACACCCTGGTTGGCAGCGATGCTGCTACGCTGGTCGTTCAGCGTAGCACCGGCAGCCACTGAGATGAGACCGGCCTGCTCGCCGTAGTTGCTCTCCAGCGTCACATTGCCACGAAGAATGTAGAGGTTAAAGTGAGTGGCACCCACGCGGCGGATGGTCAAGTCGCCGTCAACATCAACATAGACATTGTAAGGATAGGCAACGTTCATGCCTGCTGCGCCATCCCAACCGGCGTTCTGGTAGTTACCGCCCAGCTCGACCACATTGTTGGCATAAGTACCATCACTCGTTACCTTCAGGTTAAAGCCCTCGACGATGACGTGTTGATAGATAGCATAGATATCCCAAACCGTCGTTTCACCCCACTGCGTCTGAACATTTGTTCCTTTATACTTGGCCTCCAACTGGCTCACCTCATCAGCATTCCCAGGAATAGCCGTGGGGAAATAAGCTGCCACATCTTCTGCTGAGGGGAACTTGTCGTATGTGTCCCCATTGACGGTAATGCTGCGCGTGACGCGGCTGTCGGCTGTAGAGTCCTCGAAACGGGCAACGATTTTGCCATTCTCCACAGCCACGGTCTTCAGCACACGCTGCTGCTGGCTGTCAATGGCTCCTACATAAAGGACATTCTTCGTGGAGGGGACAGAAAACCTCAGTGTGACAGTCTCTCCTTCGGCCACAGTGGTGCGAGTGTAAT
>JAILFU010000141.1 GCA_024697405.1 Prevotella sp. | reverse complement strand
CCCCGGTAGGCCAGCACCACGCCTCCGATAAGCGGGGGCAGGTAGGCCAGCGCCATCACCTTCCACATGTGGCCTGCGGCAATGATGATGAGGAAATAGGTGCTGAACGCCCAGGCGATGGAGCCCAGGGCAGCCAGATACTGCTTGAAGTTGAATGCCCGCAGCAAGATGTAGAAGCCCAGCAGATAGGCAAAGAGGTGCCACACATAGTCGGGCAGCCACAGGTGATAGGCTTTCTCAGCTACGGAGAGCGTCGCCGTACTATTGTACGACGGCGCTATCTGGTAGGTGGGCATGCCGCCGAACAGGGCGTCTGTCCAGCGGGTGCGCTCACCCGTGCGCTCCAGGTATTCCTTCGCCTCCTGTCCCGCACCGGCTCCGGCCGACGTGTCGTGCTGATAGAGGATGCGGCCCTCGGTATCAGCAGGATAGAAATAGGCGAAAGCCAGAACGGCAAACAACAGGACTGCCACAACGTCGGGCAGCCAAATCTTCCAAACGCTTTTCATCACTGGAACAGTTCTTGCATCTCTTTCTCAGCGATGCCGGCCTTGGTAGCCTCCTCCTGGATGCGCTGCATCTCAGTAATCATCTCCATGGAGATCTTCTGAATCTTCTGCTCCAGTTCCTTCTGCTCTTTCTCAGGCAATGAGGACTCGTAGTCTTCGCCATACATGGCATCCAGCTCCTCAGACTCCTTCCGGAACTGCTTGAATTTCTCGCCCATAGCCTTCAGGTCGGCAACAGAATTGATGGTAGTGGCCTTCATGGTATTCACCAGATTTTCCATCAGAGCAAGGGCCTTGGCTTCAGGAGTATCGGCGTCGGCAGGGGCTGCGGTACTCAGGGTAGCCACATCCTCATCGTCGTCCATGTCGTCATCGTCGTCCATGTCGTCCATCTCCATGTCTTCCTTGTTGGCGGAATTCTTACTGTCTTTGCATGAGCTGAAGCCAACTGTCATCACGAAAGCGGCCAGCACGGTAAAAAGAACTTTTTTCATTTTGTTTTGTGTGTTTGTTACATGCCTACTCTTTACAGGATTTTCGGCATTACTCCTTATTGTTAATTGAGAGGTGAGAACTGAGAGGTGAGAACTGAGAGGTGAGAACTGAGAGGTGAGAACTGAGAGGTGAGAACTGAGAGTTTGCTACCGCAATGGTTTCTGCGGTAGCAAACTCTACGCTCTAAACTATTCATTCAGAAGCAGACTCATGGTATCGGTGGCAATCATCAGCTCCTCGTCGGTGGGGATGACCACAACCTTCACACGGGAGTCGTCGGCCGAGATGACGGCCTCCTCGCCACGCACCTTGTTCTTCTCCTCGTCGAACTTGATGCCGAGGAACTCCATGTTCTTGCAGACCTCCGAGCGCATGCCCACCTGGTTCTCGCCCACGCCGGCCGTGAAGACCACCACGTCGAGGCCTCCCATGGCAGCAGCGTAGGCTCCGATATACTTCTTGATGCGGTAGAAATACATGTCCTGGGCCAGCTGGGCACGCTCGTCACCAGCCTTGGCAGCATTCTCCACGTCGCGCATGTCGCTGGAGCCACCGGTCAGTCCGGCCACGCCGCTCTTCTTGTTGAGCAGGTTCGACATGCCGTCGGCATCGAGGCCGAGTTTCTTCTCGATGAACGTCACGGCGCCGCCGTCGATGTCGCCGGCACGGGTGCCCATCATCAGGCCCTCCAGCGGAGTGAGGCCCATCGACGTATCAATGCACTTACCATCGACCACGGCAGCGATAGAGCCGCCGTTACCCACATGGCAGGTCACCATCTTCGTGCCCTTGGCAGGGATGCCCAGGAACTCGCAGGCACGGGCCGACACATAGCGGTGGCTGGTGCCGTGGAAGCCGTAGCGGCGGATGCCGTACTTCTTATAAAGCTCATAGGGGATGGCATACATATATGCCTTCGGCGGCATGGTCTGGTGGAAGGCGGTATCGAAGACGCCCACTTGAGGCAGGCCGGGCATCAGCTCCTTCACGGCGTTCACACCCTTCAGATTAGCGGGGTTGTGCAGCGGAGCCAGGTCGGAGCACTCCTCGAAGGTCTTCAGCACCTCGTCGGTAAGGATGACGCTCTTATTGAACTTCTCGCCACCATGCACCATGCGGTGGCCTACGGCATTAATCTCGTCGAGACTCTTGATGACGCCAATCTCGGGGTCGGTAAGCAGGGAGAAAATGAACTTCACGCCCTCGGTGTGCTCGGGAATGTCGTGCATAATCTGACGTTTCTCACCATTCGCCAGCTTTACCTTCACGAAGGAACCGTCCAAGCCTACACGCTCGGCACCGCCACTGGTCATCACACTCTTGTCGTCCATATTATACAGCGCATACTTGATGCTGGACGAACCACAATTTAAAACTAATATCTTCATTGTCTGCTAGCCCCCTAAGCTATGGGGGCGGGGTCTGAACAAGCGAATAAATCAGACCCAGTTATTTTATATTTAAATGAATGTGGGAGCCTGCGCCTGTTCAGGCTCCCACCCCTGGCTGAGGGGGTTAACGAGCGTCCATGGCCTGGCAGGCAGTGATGGCGACAAGATAGTAGATGTCGTCGACAGAGCAGCCTCGGGAGAGGTCGTTCACGGGGCGGGCGATGCCTTGGAGGATGGGGCCTACGGCCACGGCGTCACCCAGGCGCTGGACGAGCTTGTAGGCGATGTTGCCCACTTCCAGGCAGGGGAAGACCAGGACATTTGCGTTGCCGGCTATTTCGCTGCCGGGAGCCTTCTTCTTGCCCACCGAGGGCACCAGGGCGGCGTCGGCCTGCAGCTCACCGTCGATCTTCAGGTCGGGAGCCAGTTCCTTGGCCAGGCGCGTAGCCTCCACCACCTTGTCGACCACTTCGTGGGAGGCGCTACCTTTCGTGGAGAACGAGAGCATGGCCACACGCGGGTCGGCGAAGCCTGCCACGCTCTTCGCCGTCTGTGCCGTGCACACGGCAATCTGTGAGAGCTGGTTGGCATCGGGCATGGGCGTCACAGCCACGTCACCCACTACGAGAATGCCGTTCTCGCCATATTCTGGCTTCTGCGTAATCATCAGCATAGCACCGCTGACGCAGGTGATGCCCGGAGCGCACTTGATAATCTGCAGGGCGGGGCGCAGCGTCTCGCCAGTGGTACTCAATGCACCGCTGATCTGGCCGTCGGCACCTTCTGTCTTGATAATCATACAGCCCAGATAGAGCGGATCCTTCACCAGCTCACGGGCCTTCTCGATGGTCATGCCCTTCTTCTCGCGCAGCTTCTGCAGCAGCTGGGCCAATTTCTCTGACCGTTCGTAGTTCAGCGGGTCGATGAGTGTAGCCTTGTCGATGTGGGTCAAGCCTTTCTCCTTGGCTAGCTGATGCACCTTCTCGGGGTTGCCAATCAGGATCAGGTCTGCGATGTCGTCGGCCAGCACACGGTCGGCCGCTGTCAGGGTGCGCTCCTCCTCTGCTTCAGGGAGCACGATGCGCTGCTTGTTGCTTTTGGCACGCGCAATGATTTGTTCTAATAATCCCATAGTTTGCGGTTAAGTTGTGATATATTAAATAATGTGTGTCAATTTGCCTACAAAGGTACAACATTTTTCTGAATGCGCCGCCTAAAAGTGAATATTTTTTTTGGTTACCCCATGCGGGGAAACCAGACGGCACGGGGGGCTGCTGCGTGGGGATACCGCACGGCCAGGAGGAATAGGGGTTATCCCAGCAGCTGGCGCGTCTGTTCAAGAATGGCCAGCAGGTCGTCCATCGTGGTGGCACGGAGCATGGCGATGCGTGTCTGCCGGAAGTTGGGGATGGCTTTAAAGATGGGGGTTGCCGCCAGATGACGACGGGTATGCAGGATGCCGCGCGTTTCGTCGATGCGCTCCACGTTGATGCGCAGCAGTTCCTCCAGGATGTCTAGCTTCTGGTTGAACGAGAAGCCGCTCCCCTGCCCCATTTCCGAGCAAAGCTCGCCATCCTGTTGCCTTTCCCCAAGGGAGGGAGAGGCGGCTTGCCCGGCATCGAGGTAGTCGCGTATCTCCTTGAATATCCAAGGACGGCCGAAGGTGGCCCTCCCAACCATGATGGCATCTACGCCGTAGCGGTCGAAAGCCTCTTCGGCCTTTTCCGGAGAGGTAATGTCGCCATTGCCTATGATGGGGATGGTGATGCGCGGATTGCGCTTCACCTCGCCTATCAGCGTCCAGTCGGCCTCGCCGGTGTACATCTGCGAGCGGGTGCGGCCGTGGATGGTCAGTGCCCGTATGCCGCAGTCCTGCAGCTGTTCGGCCAGCGTGGTGATAATCAGCTGGTCGTGGTTCCATCCCAGCCGGGTCTTCACCGTCACAGGCAGCTTCACGGCCTGTACCACCTGCCGGGTGATGTCGAGCATCTTGGGGATGTTCTGCAGCATGCCGGCGCCGGCGCCCTTGCCAGCCACCTTCTTCACCGGACAGCCGAAGTTCAGGTCAATGAGGTCGGGGCCGGCCTGCTCCACAATGCGCGCCGCCTCCACCATGGCATCGGTATCACGTCCATATATCTGAATACCCACCGGGCGTTCCTCGTCGCTGATGCCCAGCTTGCTCACGGTAGACTTCACATCGCGCACCAATGCCTCAGCCGACACGAACTCCGTATAGACCATGGCCGCCCCGAAACGCTTGCACAACATGCGGAAGCCAATGTCGGTGACATCCTCCATCGGAGCCAGGAAAACGGGGCGCGGACCAAACTCAATATTGCCTATTTTCATTTTTTTGCTGCAAAGATACAAAAAAGTTGATAGTTAAAAGTTGAAAGTAGAAAGTTTTTTGTAACTTTGCAAACAAAAAGCGAAAGTTATGGCAAAGAAAGCTGTCTGGCAAGATGACTACTGGCTGATGCTGATGCAGATTTACCTGCACCGGCCCGTGGGGGTGAAGCCCCTCTACAACCGCGAAATGGTGGACTTGAGCCTGGAGCTGCACATTCCGCCCCAGACCCTTCAGAGCCGTATGAAGCAGATTGCGCAGCTTTCCACGCCACGCATCGAGCGCATCTGGCGGACCTATTCCGACAAGCCCATGCGCCTGGCACGTGCCGTACGCCTGCTACGCGAGATGAAGGGCTTCGGTGCCTTCGACGACTTCTACGACGGGGTGGCGGTGCAGGAGACCTTCGAGCGCGATTTCCGTCCTTTGCCAGAAGACAGTCGGCTGACACCGGCCATGCTCATCCTGATACTTGACCTTTACTACCAGCTGACACCTTCGACAATGGTCAGCCAGACACCAGAGGTGGTCGCACTGGCACGCCTCATAGGACTGAAGGCCACCGACGTGGTGCAGGTGCTCGACGTCTTTCAGATTTGCGACCCCTACTTGGAGCGGAATGAGGTGACATCGTCGCCCCTGCTGCCACCATGCCAACAGCTGTGGCAGCGCATGAGCGACAAAGAGCCCCAGCACATCCATGCCCTGGCCGAAGAGCTGAAAGAATACTTCAGATAATCAAAAGTTCTCAACTCCAAATTCTCACATCACTCGTGGCACAGATTCAAATCCAGGAACAGAAGCAGGAACAGCGACAGCTACAGGCTATCTCCGCCCAACAGCTACTGGTGTCGCAGCTGGTGGAGCTGCCTTTGCAGCAAATGGCTGAACGTATAGAGACAGAGCTGCACGACAATCCCGCACTGGAAAAGAAAGCCTCCGGCGAGGAGCCTGCCACAGACTGGGCATCGCCGGCTGCCGACGGAGAGCAAGACGCTGCAGAGGATTACGACGCACAGCGCGAGCGGGAAGAGCGTAGTGACGCCCTTGATGCCGCCCTTCAGAATATTGGCCGTGACGACGAAGACCTTCCCGTTTACCAAGGAGGCCAGACTTGGGACGACAACCAGCAGGAGCAGACGGAGTTCGGGCAGGAACGCTCGTTCTACGACCTGCTGATGGAACAGGTGGGCGAGACGGAACTGACAGAACGCGACCGCTACGTACTGGAATACATTATACAGTCGCTCGACGATGACGGTCTGCTGCGTACCCCTCTGGCCGACATCTGCGAGCAGCTGGCCATCTACCACCATATTGACATCAGCACCTCTGAAGCGATGGTCTTGCTCAAGCGGCTTCAGCAATTCGATCCCCCAGGCATTGGTGCCCGGACGCTGAAGGAATGTCTGCTGCTGCAGATAGAACGGCGAAAGGACTCCCCCCTGAAGCAACAGATGCTACGCGTGGTGAACAGCTATTTCAACGAGTTCACCAAGAAGCACTGGGGACGCATACAGCAGCAGCTGCAACTTTCCGACAGCCAGATGGACATCCTGCTGACCGAGCTGCGACGGCTGAATCCCAAGCCCGGAGCCGCCATGGGCGAGACGGTGGGGCGCTCCCTGCAACAGATAACCCCCGACTTCATCGTGGAGACGCAGGAAGACGGCACCATCTCCATGTCGCTCAATTCAGGAGAAATGCCCACACTGGAAATATCACAGTCGTTTGCCGACCTGATGAAAGAGCTGCAGACGGACAATGAGAATCTGAGCCGCCAGCAGAAGGAGGCACTACTCTATACGAAACAGAAGATTGACGCCGCCCAAAACTTCATAGATGCCGTGGAGCAGCGACGACGCACGCTGACGAAGACCATGAAGGCCATCATCCAGATGCAAAAGCCTTTCTTCGAGGAAGGTGACGAAGAGCTGCTCCGACCCATGATACTTAAAGACGTGGCCCAGCAGACCGGGCTAGACCTCAGCACCATCTCACGGGTGTCGAACTCGAAGTACGTGCAGACGCGCTGGGGAACATTCCCCCTGAAGTTCTTCTTCAGCGACAGCTACGTCACTCAGAACGGTGAGGAACTGTCGACCCGGAAAATCAAGGCCACCCTACGCAACATCATTGAAAACGAGGACAAGCAAAAGCCGCTGAGCGACGATGCCCTGCGCGACGCACTGGCACAGCAGGGATTCCCCATCGCCCGCCGCACCGTGGCCAAATACCGCGAACAGCTGGGACTGCCCGTCGCCCGGCTGCGGAAGTCATAAAAACAACAGGAATAATCGAAATATCGAGACATCGAAACATCGAAATATCGAGACATCGAAATATCGAAATAACGAAAATCCACAAAACCCCATAACACCTTGACACGCGACAAAGGACTCATCATAGCGGCAAAAGTGATCAGCATGGTCTTCACGCCATTCTACCTGCCTCTCATAGGCATCGCCGTACTCTTTACGTTCAGCTACATGAACATGCTGCCCATGGCCTATAAGCTGCTCGTGGTCACCATCGTCTATCTACTCACCATCCTCACCCCCACCTTCCTCATCCACCTCTACCGCCGGCATCGCGGATGGACATTGCTGCAGCTGGGCCATCGGGAGCGCCGGCTGGTGGCATACGCCATTTCCATCATCTGCTATCTGGCCTGCATCTGGCTGATGAACTTCTACCACATCTACCATTTCATTGTCATCATCGTCATTGCCGCCCTGCTCATACAGGCAGTCAGCGTCATCATCAACATCTGGTGGAAGATATCCACTCACTCAGCAGCTATCGGCGGCGTAGTGGGGGCACTCATGGCCTTTGCAGAGCTGTTCCGTTTCAATCCGGTGTGGTGGCTGTGTGTGGCTATCCTTGTGTCTGGCATCCTGGGAACGGCACGCATTATCCTGCGCCAGCACTCCCTGAGCCAGGTGGTGGGAGGCTTCTTCATCGGAGCCGTCTGCGCATTCTTCTCAATATTGTATTTATAACCCAAGAAATATGAAACCTCTAGTCAGCATCATCATGGGCAGCACCAGCGACCTGCCCGTTATGGAAAAAGCCTGTAAGCAGCTCGACGAGCTGCAAGTACCCTTTGAGGTGAACGCTCTCTCAGCACACCGCACACCGGCCGCCGTGGAGCAGTTTGCCAGTCAGGCCGCCAACCGTGGCATCCGCGTCATCATCGCTGCCGCCGGCATGGCTGCCGCCCTGCCCGGTGTCATCGCCGCACAGACCACACTGCCCGTCGTCGGCGTTCCCATCAAAGGCATGCTCGACGGCCTCGACGCCCTGCTCTCCATCGTTCAGATGCCGCCGGGTATCCCCGTGGCCACCGTCGGCGTGAACGGCGCACAGAATGCCGCCCTGCTGGCTTGCCAGATAATCGCCCTCAGCGACGAGTCCCTGGCCCAGCGCCTCGCCGCCCACAAGGAGGGGCTGAAGCAGAAGATTGAGAAAGCCAACCGTGAACTGAGCGAGGTGAAATATGAATACAAGGTGTAACCAGCAAAGCTCCTGTGCCAGCCGAAGGGCCAGCTCCGTGGCCCATGTGGGACCGCTCGCCATCGGCGGCGACAATCCCATCCGCATCCAGTCGATGGCTACCGTCGACACGAACGACACCGAGGGCTGCGTGGCTCAGGCCAAGCGCATCATCGATGCCGGCGGCGAACTAGTGCGCTTCACTACCCAGGGCACACGCGAGGCACTGAACATGGAGCACATCTCCCGGCGGCTAAAAGCTGACGGCTACATGCAGCCGCTGGTAGCCGACGTTCATTTCAACGCCAACGTGGCTGACGTGGCCGCCCGCTACTGTGAGAAGGTGCGCATCAATCCCGGCAACTACATCGATCCCGCCCGCACCTTCAAGCACCTGGAATATACCGACGAGGAGTATGCCGCAGAGTTGCAGCGGCTGGACGAGCGTCTGGTCGCCTTTATTAACATCTGCAAGGAGCACGGAACGGCCGTACGCATCGGCGTAAACCACGGCTCGCTCTCCGACCGCATCATGTCGCGCTATGGCGACACACCGGCAGGCATCGTGGAGAGCTGCATGGAGTTTCTGCGCATCTTCAAGCGCGAGGAATTCGGCAACGTGGTCATCAGCATCAAGGCCAGCAACACCGTGGTCATGGTGCAGAGTGTACGCCTGCTGGTACAGCAGATGGATAGCGAAGACATGCACTACCCCCTGCACCTAGGCGTCACCGAGGCCGGCGAAGGCGAGGACGGCCGTATCAAGAGTGCCGTGGGCATCGGCGCCCTGCTCACCGAGGGCATCGGCGACACTATCCGTGTCAGTCTGAGCGAAGAGCCTGAGGCCGAAATTCCCGTAGCCCGCAAGCTGGTCGACCTCATTCCCGAATGCGCCCTCCTTCGTGCCGAAGCCGAGGCCAGCATCAAGGACGACACCATCACGCTCACCGTCCCGTCTGTTGCTGTATCACAGCAACAAACAGCCCCCGACGCATGGGAAACCTTCCAGCTGAAAGCTGCCATGGCCGTGGGCGCCCTGCTCATCGACAAGAAAGCAACAAAGCTGGTCATTCTTCCTGAGAACGGCAGCACTCACTCTTCCCTGCTCACCTCCCTTTCCGACTCCATCCTCCAGGCCGCCCGAATCAAGTTCACCAAGACAGAGTACATCTCCTGTCCCGGCTGCGGGCGCACGCTCTACAACCTGCAGGACACTATCCGGCGCATCAAGGCTGCCACCAGCCATCTGGTTGGCCTGAAGATTGGCATCATGGGCTGCATAGTCAACGGTCCGGGCGAGATGGCCGATGCCGACTATGGCTACGTGGGTGCCGGCCGGGGGAAAATCTCCCTCTACCGGGGCAAGGAATGCGTGGAAAAGAATATCCCGGAGGCAGAGGCCGTCGACCACCTGCTGCGGCTCATTGCCGCCGACCGTCCTGCAGCTGAATAAAAAAGCCGCTCATAAAGAACAGAAGAAATTCTGACGAGGCTAGAAGAAGTAGCTGACAGACACGCTCCATACATTGGTGCGTGTCTTGACGTGGTTCCAGGTCTGTTCACCCAGACGGTCACCCAACTGCTGCCAGGTGAAATCAGCTGTCTTGCTGATGGGAATGTTGTAGGAGATGGTGCCCTCCAAATGGCCGGCAAAGGAAACGCCCAAGCCGAGATTGACGCTGAGCATCGTCTCCTGGAGACAGAAATCCTTCAAGGCACCGTCGTTGCCGAACCAGTGCATCACGTCGTCGCCCACATTAAAGCTGAACTGAGGACCGGCCAACAGGAATATACCCATGACATCGCCGATGCCCACACCATAGCGGGCATCGCCCTGCAGCACCAGACTCTGCTGCTTGAAGGTCTCATCCTGAATCTTAAACTCCCGCTGGTCGTAGAGCGCAGCAGTATGGACGGCCAGCCCCGTCACAGGAAGCTCTATCTCCAGCGCCGGCCCTGCAAAGAATCCCATGCGGTTCGACTCCTTCAGGTCGTCGCTGTTGAAGCTCATGTTCGCCAGCTGGAAGCCGCCCTCCACACCAAAGCGCACTTGGGCGTACGCTTCGCTAAATGACAAATGACAAATGATGAATGATAAACTTATCACCATCATCCACCTGCTCTTAATCAAAGAAAGCAATTGCCGCATAGCCATAATCACTTATCATTTTTATTTGTCATTTCTCATTTATCATTTAGGCCGAAGGCCGCTGACCGCCTAATGCCTCTCCCTTCTTACGCTGACGCGTGCCGACTGTGAACCGCCTGCTGAACCACCGCCACGCTCACGCTTGCTGCTTGCGCGGGCTTCTTTATTCCTGGACTGCCGCTTGGCAGCCGCCTTGGCCAGCTTCGGGTCGGCATTGGCAATGCTGTCGAGCGAGTCCTTACGGGCCTTGTCGCCGAAAAGATTCTGCCGGAAAGCCTCCAGCTCAGCCTCTATCCGGAGCTGCTCGGCCGAGTATTTCGCGCTGTCTTCGCCAGCCACCTGTGCCAGAGTCTTGCCCAGGCGGTTGGCCGTCTTGTAAATCTTTCCTTTGTATTTGTTCAGTGTAAAAAAGTCATCCATGTTCATCACGGCGGCATCGTTCACGTCGCTAGTCTTCACTTCCTGACGACTGAGGTAAGGCTCCACCTCGCTGTATTTCACCCAGAAGAGGGGGTACTTGGTGATGGATTCGCCGTCGCCGAAGTCATCGCTCACCATGACGGGGCAGAAAGCGATGGGCTTGATGTGGAATGACGAGTTGGCCTGGTCGAAGTAGGCACACTCCTTCAGGTAGTACAACTTGACATCGGCCGAGGGTATGTCGCTATTCTCCACCTTCAGCTTACCGCCCTGCTCCTCATACATGATGCGATAGTTGTCCAGTATGCTCTTCATGTCGACCTTGGCTGTAGGTTCCAGCACCTCATTGCCGTCGAGGTTGTACTCATAGACAGGGATATAACCGTTCAGCGCCAGCTTGAAGACGTATGTGAAGAGGTTCAGACGCTTGCCCTGCGGCTCCACAGGGTCGTAGAGTCCGGCGTTCTCCTCCTTGGTGACGTCTATCTCGCGGTAGATGTCGCGCCGCCAAACCACGTTCTCAGGCATGTCCACCGATGTGGGATACTGTATACGCATACGCTGGGTCATGCCGCCCTGCTGCGAACTCTGCTGTGCGCCACCCTGCTGCTGTGGGGAAGCCTGGCGCTGCTGTGTCTGTTGCTGCACCGTCTGCGTGCGGCGCTGCTTCGGCTGAGCCAGTGCTTCGCTAGTGAATAATGAGCAGTGAATAGTGAATAGCAGTCCCAGCACTATCCATCGGTTATACTTTTTCATCATTGTCCTCTTCATTGTCATTATGATTGGTTCATTATTATCTATTGACTTTTCACTCTTCACCATGCCTTCAGGCCGCTACTGCACCTTGATTTCCATCGCAGCCGAGAGCGTGCGCTCAATGCCGTCAGGGCCTACAGCGGTGACTCCCGAAATATAGAAGCGACGGCCACGTGAGAGCTTGCGGATCTGGTCCTTCTGTGCTGCGGAGAAGCGTGCACCTTCGCTGTTGATAGGCTTGGCATTGCCCATGTTGTCGAAGAACACTGTCTGGAACGAGATGACACGGAAGCCGATGTCGAGTATGCCGTCGTCGATGGCGGCGCCGATGCTCTCGGCCCCCACAAGGCTGGCCTTGTACATATTGCCGCCCTTGAAGCGCGACGGGTTACCCTGTTCATCCTTGATGTCGATATAGGGTGTGGGGTCAGGCAGTTTTCTCACCTTGAAGCTGAAGGAGCCCATGGTCTGCGGACGGCCAGTATTGGTCGACGTGACGGTAATAACGGCCTCCTGTCCTATGACCGACGGATTGGCAATGTATTTGCCAGGGCCGCTGGCGGTCAATGTGCCATTGGTCATCGTGGCCTGAATCTTGTTCAAGGGCACGCCAGGCACACTGACGCTAATGGGGTTGGGATAGCCCTTGTAGAGCATGCGGGTGAGGTCGGCACTGACGGTGGCGCTAGGCTCCACCACGGTGTACTTCTGCTCAAAGTCGCGGCGGATGGGGTCGCCATTGCCATTGATGGTCTGTATGTAGCCGCTCAGCGTGAAGTCGCCGGTGCGCGAGCAGACCGTCTCGTAGATGTTACCCGGCAAATCCATCTTCTTCCCGCCAATATAGAGCTCAGGCACCTGTGTGGTGTCGATGGCAGCCATGACGATGTGGGCCGAGAAGCGGTCGCCCTGCACGATAGTCTGCGAGTTGGGGATGACGAAGGCATCGAGGGCGTTCACACGGATGTCCTTCACGTCGATGTTCTGCACCAGCGTGTGAAGCACCTCCTTCTCAGCGTTGCGCACGTCGTTCTGCAGCTTCGTCAGCATGGTGACGGCAGCTACGGCGGGCATGGCCTCAAACATATACTCCTGCCAGTTCTTACCCAGTATGCCCGACGGCACGTTAGTGGTCAGGTCGCTGGCAATATGCTGTTTCTTGATGGAGTCGGTGACCATGTTGAGGATGCCGTCGCGATAGGTCTCGATGGCCTTCTTCAGCTCCTCGCCGCGTCCGCGTCCTGGGGCAAGCATGATTTGGTTGGCGGCCTCCAGGTCTTCCTTGTTCTGCAGGCTGTCGGGGTTGGCCTTCTTGCCGTCGGCCTCACGGGCAATGGCCAACTTCAGCTCCGCAGCCAGCCCATAGAGGCTTTCGCTCATCTCCTTCACCTGCATGGCCTTTTCATACCACTCCTTCACCTTCTGCGGATTGGCCGCCATCTGCTCCTCGAAGTCCTGATATATGGCCAGATTCTCCTGCGCGGCGTTCTCCGTGGTGCGGTTCAGGCTTTCCTGCACGATGGCAAAGCCGTTGAGCACCTCGTTCGAGACGTTCAGAGCCAGCATGGCCATCAACACCACATACATGAGGTTGATCATCTTCTGGCGCGGAGAGACAGGTCTTTTTCTAATTGCCATTTTCTTCTGTTTTCGAGTTTGTTTCTAGTCTTCTAGATTTTCTAAACCTTCTAGAGTCTCTAGAGCTTCTAGGATTGCGGTGCCACCTTGGGCATGTTCACCGTCATGGCCTCAATCATGCGGGTATAAATCTTGTTCAGCTCGGCAATCTGCTCTGCCATGCGCTTCGACTGCTCGTTAATCTGGTCGATGGTGCCAATCTGCTGGCTAGCACCCTTAAGCTGCATCTCGTAGACCTTGCAGATGCCAGTGAGCGTGCGGTTCAGGTTCTCCATCTCCTCGCTGTCGCGGGTCAGTCGCTCGCTCTGCTCGCTGACCTTCTTCAGGGTCTCGGTGAGGCTCTTCAGCTGCTCCACGTAGTTCTGCGTGGCCTCCTCCATCTCCTCGGGGTCGATGTCGGGCAGCTCGGGCTGCGGGGGAGTGACCACGCCGCCAATAACGCCGCCACCGATGATGCCGCCGGCAACGCCAGCTCCGGCAGGGATGCCGCCAGGCACGCCAGCTTCCTCACCCTGGCCTTCAGGCATGCTGCCACCACCGCCAAAGACAATCGTGCCGCCTCCGCCGCCACCAATGACGGTTGCTCCTGTTCCGGCAGACACCGACGGGCCTGCTCCGGCAGCGAAGTCACCAGGCACAGTTTCGGAACCCGTTGCGCCAGTGCCGCCGATGACCACAGGGCCAGTTCCGGCAGGGAAGCCGGCGGGCACAGTCTCTCCTGCCAACTCATCGTCGGTGACGTGAGTGGGCAGCTCCTTGCCCTCCTCTGTCTTGTCGAAGGGTCTGTCGAAGCCTGCGATAAAGAACACCAGCACCTCAGTACCCATACCCAGGAACAGCATCAAGTTGGCTCCCGGCAGGTGGGTCAGTTTGAAGAGCGCACCCAGAATCACGATGGAGGCACCCCAGCTGTAGGCATAGTTCATGAACGTCTGTCCCGGCACGCTGTCGAGCCATTTCTGCAGACGGTAGATGATGTTGAATTTGCTGTATTTAGTCATCTTCTTAACTATTTACGTTGTTTCTTCGTGCTGGACTTTACCTGCTTGGCAGGCTTGGCTTTCTCACTGATGGTGTTGGCCAGACTGCGCACACAGCGGAAGCCGATGTAGGACCGGGGCTGGTTCTGGTATTCGTTGCTGCGCCATGCCGAGCGGATATAGCTCTCAGGGTCTTTCCACGAGCCTCCGCGCACACTCTTCTTCTTCAGCCGATAGGGATCCTCGCGGGCTGCGTCATATTTCAGCTGCGGGTTGATGTCGTTCATGGCGTCGACACCGGACTCGGTGTAGATGGTGCTTGTCCACTCGGCCACGTTGCCAGCCATGTCATACAAGCCATTAGTGTTGGCACTGTAGATGGCCACCTTCGAGGTGATGAGATTGCCGTCCTTGGTGTAGTTGCCGTCATCAGGCTTGAAGTTGGCGAAGAAGCATCCCTTGCCGCTGGCCACATCTTCGTTCTCCCAAGGGAACTCGTTCTGCTGCTTTCCTCGTGCGGCATATTCCCATTCGGCTTCTGTCGGCAGACGATAGCGCTGCACAAAGCGGGCGGCGGGGCCTAGACCCTTCAGCAGGAACTCTGTGCGCCAGGCGCAGAAGGCGTTAGCCTGCTCCCATGTGACGCCCACCACGGGATAGTCGTTATAAGCCGAGTTCGAGAAGTAGTTGCGCATGTATGTCTCGTTGTCGGAATTGGGGAAGTCGTTCACCCAGCATGTCGTGTCGGGATATATATTAATAATGTATGTGTTGAGGAAGTCCCACGGGCCGGTGTACTCCCTGTTGAGGGTCTCGCTGTGGATGTTCCCCTCGTCGTCTATGTAGGCTGTGTCTTTCGAGATGTATATCTTCTCGTTGTAGATGGGCTTTTGCTTCTGCGGGTCCCACTGGTCGGTGTCCAGATGGCGCTCCTCGGGATTCTCCCTGTACTGCCGTTTCGCCGCCTCGGTATAGTTGTATATCTCATAGCGATAGTTCATTTGCTTGGCGTCGAGCATCTTCTCGCCTGTCACGGGGTGTATGACGTAGACGCTCTCCAGCGCACGCAGCTCATCCTCGTTGGGCTTGCGGGGCAGTGCCTTCTTCCAGTTCAGATAGGGCTTGATAGGGTCGCCGTTCTTGTCTTCTTCTATCTTGTAGCTCTCGTCGCCGCCATAGTTGGGGTCGGCCATGCGCTCGCGGATGATGCTGTCGCGCACGTAGTTCACGAACTGCCGATACTCAGAGTTAGTAATCTCCGTGTCGTCCATCCAGAAGCCTTCCACCGAGATGTCGCGCACTGGCGTCTCACGACCCCAAAGTGAGTCGGGCTTCTCCATGCCCATTTTCAAGTGTCCGCGTTTGATGAGCACCATGCCATAGGGTGCCGGTTCCGAGAAGGCCTTACCGCTGGAACCAGTCAGCTCTCCGCCGTTGGCCATTGTCTCCTTGCCGCCGAAGCAAGAAGAAAGGAAAAGCAGGAGAAGGAAACACGCCCCTATCCCCGCCAAGGGGGAGAGGGAATGGTTACTTCTACTCCTGAATATCATTCGAACACATTTCATTATACTTATCATATTAATATAAGTTTTATCTTCTATCTTTCTCCCCTCCCTTTGGGAGGGGGCGGGGGTGGGCTATAGAATCCTCACGCTCTGGTGCCTGTTCCTTCCCTTCTTAAAGAGGTTCAGATCGCTCTGGTAGCCGACAAAGAGCTCGTGAGAGCCGTAACCCAGACCTATGCCGTTGGTGAAGACCTCATAGCTGTAGCCCAGCATGATGCCTCTGACGCGGCCGCCAAGGAATATCGTCACCGAGTTCTCCGGACTGTAGCCCACGCCTGCATACATCTTCCGCTCCTCATGGTTGTAGGTGAGGCGTGCCGTCACGTCGGCCCGGTAGCTCACGCCGTCGAAGCGTCCCATCACAGAGGGCTGTATTGATAAGAACGGATTTTTGAGCCGAATATTGCATCCGCCCATCAAATAATATGACATGTCGATGTCTATCTGGTTGGTTTCGCCCAGTTCTACGGTGGGCGAAGTGAGGTGCTGCACCGATGCGCCGACAAACCAGCCCTTGCGCTGATACCACAGTCCGGCACCGACGTCCACTGCCGTGCCCTTCACTTCGGAGGTGGAGAAAGCGGGGTCGCCCGTCACTTCCAGCTCCACTTTAGAGCCGTCGAAACTCTCGCTGAGCATCCCCGCCTGAACGCCTATGGCCAGCATGCCGCCGAAGAGCTTCTGGCGGAAGGCATATTGAAGAGCGATAATATTATGGGAAAACAGGCCGATGGCATCGTTCACCATACGCAAGCCTACGCCGTGGTTGGTGCCAAACAGCTCTAAAGGCATGTCGCCCGAGGCAAATACCGTTTTCGGGTTGCGCTTGAAGCCCGCCAGTGACATGTTGTAGGCAGCAGTGAAATTGATTTTGTCCTGCTTGCCCACAGCCGCAGGGTTATAGGCTGTAGGCATCGCCCAATAGTGACTGAACGAAGGGTCGTATTGCGCCTGCATTTCCACACAGGCCATAATCAGCAGGGCCAATATCAGCAGATTTCGCCTAAACATATCTTTATAACGCGCTGTTGCCCGCTTTATTGTATTCGACGGCAATAATTGCCCCACTTTAAGAAGTACGACAAAGAAGATAATCGCAGAAAAACAAGGCAATGATTTAGCAGTTGACACTGGACTTCTTCTCCGGCGGTAGCCGCTCCCCTCCCTTCAAGGGGAGGGGCAGGGATGGGGTCTGTAACTTTTTCCATTGAGAAAAACATACGATAACAGATTCGCTGAAAAGATATTAGAGACCCCACCCCTACCCCTCCCCTTGAAGGGAGGGGAGCGGCTACCGCACAATAGGTCAACTGCTATGTCATTGCCCTATAACAACCGTGCAAAACCGTGGCAACAACAGCTGGAATAACCGTGCAAAACCGTGCAAAACCGTGGCAACCACAACTGGAACAACCGTGCAAAACCGTGCAAAACCGTGGCTACAACAACTAGGATAACCGTGAAAAACCGTGCAAAACCGTGGCAACAACAACTAGAAGAGGACACAGCATAAAGAAGCACTCTAGAAGAGTGCCCCACCCTACACGGGCGACTCATGACTTTTCTTTATTCCCCATCAAGGGACCGTCCATCAGGAGGCGCAGCTTTATCCAGAAAAGCTTCTTCTCCCTGTGCGTCCAGTTGCCGAATCGGCAGAAAGCATGCCAGATGCGTGTCCCCTGAGGGTAGCCCTCGGCATCTTTGGGACCGCCGTTCTGCTGTACCTTCATAAATTTATAGAATCCGAAGGTAATCAATATTCCCAGGGAAAAGACCACATAAAACTGGACATCGATTGATGCGCCCAACTTCCATAGCAGATACCAGACTACCACCACCATGCCGTTCAGCGCCAGTATAACCAGTGCTGCACCCAGGTGCGAGAACTCCATGTCGACAAACAGATGGTGCAGGTGGGTCTTGTCGGGCTTGAAAGGCGACGTGCCTCGCAATATGCGCATGGTCATCACGCGCAGCGTGTCGAACACAGGGATGCACGTCACTGCCAATGCAAAAGCTATCAGGCCGACGCCCTCGTTTTCCAGCATAAGATGCTGGCTCTTTGTACTGAGCGAAGAGAACACCAACATCGTTATCAGCATGCCCAGCATGAGCGTGCCGCCGTCGCCAATGAACATCTTCGACTTCACGCCGAACACATTGTGCATGAAGAATGGAATCAGTGCACCCACCACAATCAGGGTGATGCAGACCATGATGGGCGACCACGTGGACCAGAACATGATGCCGAAGCAGGTGCACGCCAGCATGCCATATCCCGACGAATAGCCGTCGACGCCGTCAATCAGATTCACAGCATTGATAAGGCCCACGCCTGCCACGATGCTGGAAAGGACACCCAGCCACTCAGGCAACTTGTAGATGCCCCACAGTCCGTGGAAGCTGTCTACATAGACGCCTGTCAGGAAGATGAACGCCGTCACCAGCCCTATCTCTATCAAAAAACGGAATGAGGCCGGCAGTTCGTGGATGTCATCCCATGTGCCTATAGCCATCATGATAGTCATCCCAAACAGCCCCCACCCCATCAGCGGCGTGGTCATAAAGAAGCAGAGCACCGCCACGCCGGCAAGAATACCGACATACACCACCATGCCCCCCAGCACGGGAACAGGCACCCGCTGCAGTTTCCTGGCATTGGGGTTGTCAACAATATGATGGGTTTTAGCAAATCTTAAGACCTTCGGGTATACTATCATCGACACCACTGTCGACACCAGCGTAACCAAAATAGCTATTAGCGTGTTGTTCATCGTTGTCTCCAGTTTTGTTAAGTACAATTGTGCTTAGCCTCGATGCTCTGCTTCCAACGGCTGTAGCCAGCATCGCCTACCGGGCATTTCATCTGGAAATGATAGTATTTCTTACGCTCATGCTCCACCTTCTTCAGGCCCTGCCTCAAGGCGAGGATATGATCCTTCCTCAGCAGTGCTGCCGGCATGCCCAACTCGTCGGAGAAGGACATATACGGATTTGTCACCATGGTCACATAGTAGGCCGACAAGCCGAAGGCCAGATACAGCCCGGCCATCGGGTCATAATACAGGAATACCGACTGTCCGTCGTTATCTGTTTCTTGCCGTAGAATCGCCTCTTTGTCCATCATTTAGCTTTCGTGCTATCATACGTAAACGTTATCTGTACCTAAAAGTGGCTGCAAAGGTACGCAAAAAATTTGAGACAGCCAAATGTTTCTTCTCTTTTCTTTTGGCAATAATATACCAGTTGACCCTGAATTGACTTCTCCGCAAGACGCTCCCCTCCCTTCTAGGGAAGGGGCAGGGGTGAGGTCTCCAACTTTTTCCACGAAGAAAGAACAGCTGATAGCAAATTCGCTAAGGATATTAGAGACCCCATCCCTGCTTGAAGATCTAGTCCGCTTAAGGACAAAATCGCCCCTCGAGGGAAGGGGGAAGGCTACAGGCAGGCGAACGCAGGTCGGAAATGTGGCTCCCGCCGGAGAAGAAGTCCTGGGCAAACTGTTATATCGTTGTCTTAATCATACACCGCTCTACAACTGAATAAGCAATCCTTTACGCGCGCGCGTGAAGCATTTTTTGGCGCTACAAGCGCTACTTTGGCATCTAACATTCTGTTCTGCAATTCGTTATTTGTAGCTACAAGGTGCTTTTTCGAGCTACTATAGTAGCTACAGTTCCAAATGATGACCGTATTCTCTCAAATGGCGGCAGTATTTTTCCAAACGGCGTTCGCATTTTTCCAAACGGCGGCAGTATTTTCCAAAACGGCGGCAGTATTTTTTCAAACGGCGGCAGTATTTTTTCAAACGGCGGCAGTATTTCCCGCCCATCGCTTCGCGCTGCCTATAGCTACAAAAGTAGCTCTAAAAAACACCTTGTGGCTACAAGCAATCTCCTGTTTATCAGTCCGTTTAGTACAAAAGTAGCACTTGTAGCGCTTTTTTCGAACGCGTATTACGCGCACACGCGCGAGGAAAGGTCATCTAACGTGAATGATTCATAGGAATGATTCTAAAAAAATGGCAACGAGATAGCTATTGACACTGGAATTCTTCTCCGGCGGTAGCCGCTCCCCTCCCTTCTTTTACCTTTGCACCCACGGAACAAGAGTGGTTTGAATGTGAAAGAAGCTTAACGTGGTACTCTTAGGTCGTATGGACATTCTCCTAGAATTGATGTAGCTGTAGCTTGATTCACTTCCTGCTCTTGAC
>JAILFU010000132.1 GCA_024697405.1 Prevotella sp. | reverse complement strand
CTCGGAGAAAGAACAGTAGATAACAGATTAGCCACTGGCTCGTGGGCGGCTGCACACAGGACTACGGCTGACAGGATATTACAGACCCCACCCCTAACCCCTCCCCTTGAGGGGAGGGGAGCGGCTACCGCACAATAGGTCAACTGCTATATCATTGCTATATTTTAAGCCATATTTTTC
The DNA here is from genome assembly GCA_024697405.1 of Prevotella sp. Classification (GTDB taxonomy): domain Bacteria; phylum Bacteroidota; class Bacteroidia; order Bacteroidales; family Bacteroidaceae; genus Prevotella. Next base: position 56,791 of record JAILFU010000132.1, on the reverse strand, counting down.
GTAAACCCTGCAACTCTGCACTTTGGCTTTATAACTAGCTGGTTTACAGTAAAATGTTAGGTGCAGACTTGGAGCCAAACCCTGCATTAACTATGCATTTGTCTATATACGAACGCCGCTTGGAAAAATACTAACGCCGTTTGGAAAAATACTAACGCCGCTTGGAAAAATACTAACGCCGTTTGAGAAAATACTAACGCTATTTGAGAAAATGCGAACGCTATTTGGGAAGATACTGACGGCAGCACCTTGGTAGCTACATAAGTAGCACCAAAAAGATAGGTGTAGCTACAGACAATGGTTTGAGGGCCAGAAGATTAGATGCCAATGTAGCACGAGTAGCGCCAAAATATTTGTGTATGCTATATTATATATAGGGGCTTACTTACTACTCGTAAACACAGTTTATGGACTGTATGACGGTGGCGGAAGCACCGGTCGAGCCGGTGTGCTGGATATGGATGCCGCCATAGCTGTTGGGATGCCCTATGGCAGACGTAAGCTGCTGCTGCCTGCCGTCACGCTCTATCTGAGCCGAGAGCAGTCCCTCTTTTGCCGAGAGCGTCACCCTGCAGCCTTTCTTGAACAGGACGCACTTCTCCGGCTGACAGACGGGGGTGACCTCGCCATCGCTGTACTCCACCAGCACAACCTCCACGGCATTGTCGTAGGCTGGTGTGCGGACGAAGCGCAACCCATAGCCGGTGAGCGTCTTGGTGTCGAACTTGATACAGAGATCGAGATACTGGCCAGTGGCACTGCCGAAGCCCTGGCCTGCCGACTTGCAGGGTGAGAGCTCTACGGTCAGCGTCTGGCCGTCATATTGTTCGCCAGCCAGACCTGTGTACATCATCCTTGCCCCACGTATGTTCTGAATCATGCCAAAGCAACCTTCGGCCCCGTCCACCCCCTCGCCGTAGCACCATGCAGCCCTCAGTTCATGGTTGAGAGGATTCACGTTCCAGTCGTATTCGGCAGTGTCCTTCGGCTTATAGGCGTCCAGTGTCCAGCGTCCCGGTGCCACCACCGGCTGGTTCATCAGCGGCAGCAGGGGCGTGGTGACGGGCATCGGCACACCGGGCGGCATAGGCACGTCGAGCGGCAGGCCGTTCAGCGTACAGTTCTCCATCAGGCACCGCTTCTTCGGGTCGGGTTTCTTTGTCCAAGCTATCGTCAGGTTGGGGTCGTCGCTCGTCCAGCGGCAGTTGCGCATCGTCACGGGGGCTGACACCTTGGTGAGATACTGCACGCCCTGCACCTTCGAGTGGATGTCGCAGTCGTCGAACACGGCTCCCTGCGGCGAGGTAGAGTAGAAGGGCTTGCTGCTGAAGAAGGTGAAGCGGCAGCGGCGGTAGGTGCCCGTGCCACACAGCGCGTCGTCGGTGCACTCGAAGTAGCAGTCGTCGAACAGCGCATGGCATGCACCGGCAAACGGACAGAGGTTCAGGCGGGAGATGAAACGGCAACGACGGGCCTCGTAGCGGTCGCCGCTGCAGATGACCAACTGCGCCTGCACAATGGCATCGGCCCGGCGCTTTCGGCTTTGCCTGGCGTCGCGCGTGTAATTCAAATCCACGTTACAATAGTTGCCGAAGGTCAGGTTCTCGGCCAGGATGTCATCGCCCGTGATGTGCAGCATGGTGAAGTTTCCATCCGCACCCTGTGTCTGCCCTCGGTTGCAAGCCAAGACTACATCCTCCGGGGTGTCGCCTGTGCCGATGATACGTGTACGGCTAAGGCGCACCTTCATGCCATAGGGCGTGTTTCCGCCAGGCTCGGGCCTGCGGATGGCGGGGTCGTCAGGGTCGTCTATCCAGTACACGCCGGGGGCAATATGGATGGTTGTCCACAGGCTGTCGTCGGCAAAAGCCTCTGCCCGGCGAAGAGCCTCGTTTACCGTGGCAAACATGCCTTTCTTTACGTTTGTCTTCCCTTGAAGTTTCACATAGAGATGGTGTTCAGGCTGTGCAATGAGTGCCACGCACCAGAGGGTCATCACCATCAAGAGGCCCAATGTTCTCTTCTGATTCATGATATGCTGTATTATTGGAGAAAATGTTCAAAAAACAGAATGACGGGATACTAAGTATGTTCAGGCCGTGGATGCACAAGGCCCAGAACAACCAGTCCGAGGAAGGTGAGGAGCCCGTTGAGCAGCAGCAGCTCGTAGCCGAAGCGATAGGCGAAGAGGAGCTGGCAGAGGCGGTCGAGGGCGAAGCACAGCAGCGGCGAGGCCAGGCAGACGAGGGGCACCAGACGGTCGAAGGTGTGGCGTCGGGTGAGCAGCGCAAAGGCGAAGAGGCCCAGCAGCGGGCCGTAGGTATAGCTGACAATGGTGTAGATGGCATCGATGAGCGACGAGGAGTTGACAGCATGGATGCAGAGGATGCACAGGGCGAAGAGCAGGCACATGGCCACATGGGCGCGGCGGCGCAGACGCTCGTCGGCCGGACGGCGGCGAATGTCCACGCAGTAGCTGGTGGTGAGGGCCGTCAGTGCCGAGTCGGCCGAGGAGAAGGAGGCGGCAACGATGCCCAGCGTGAAGGGGATGAGAAGGAGTGTAGCGTGTAGCGTGCCGAGTGTAGAGCTTGCTACCGCAGCAGCAGTTGTAGTGGAGTTTGCTACCGCTGTGCCTTGCACGAAAGCGGGGAGGAGCTGGTCGCCCTGGGCGGGAAGGCTGACGCCCTGGGCTTCGAACAGCTGGGCAAGGAGGATGCCCAGACAGAGGAACAGCAGGTTCACGGGAACGAAGGCCACACCGTAGGAGCACATGTTCTTCTGCGCCTCACGCAGCGTGCGGCAGGTGAGGTTCTTCTGCATCATGTCCTGGTCGAGACCCGTCATCACCACGACGATGAAAGCACCGCTAAGGAGCATCTTCCAGAAATTCTGACGCGACACCCAGTCGTCGAAGACGAAGATGCGGCTGCGCCCATCGGCGACAATGCGGCTGACAGCCTCGCCCGGCGAGAGGCCCATCTGCTGCATCACCATATATATAATAATGAGCAGGGCAGACATGAGGCAGATGGTCTGCAGCGTGTCGGTGAACACCAGCGTGCGCACGCCGCCCCGGCGAGTGTAGAGCCAGATGGGCAACACCAGCAGAGCGACAGTCACGGCAAAGGGCACGCCAAGGGCGTCCATGACAAACTGCTGGACGATGATGCAGGCCACGTAGAACTTCACCGCCGTGCCAATCATCTTCGACAGCAGGAAGAAGGCAGCTCCCGAGAGGTAGCTGCGCCGGCCCAGCCTGCTGCCCAGAAGGGCGTAGATGCTGGTGAGGTTCAGCTTGTAGTAGACGGGCAGCAGGACGAAGGCCACTGCCACATAGCCCAGGATGAAGCCCAGGCAGAGCTGCAGGTAGGTCATGTCGCTGCTGAGCACCATGCCGGGAACACTGACAAAGGTCACGCCGGAGACGGAGGCTCCAACCATGCCGAAGGCCACCATGCGCCACGGAGAGCGGCGCTCGCCACGGAAAAAGGTGTCGTTGGTGGCACGGCGGCAGCTCCAACGGCTCACGGCCATGAGGACGAGGAAATAGACGAGGATGGTGAGAAGAACTGTCATAGCGAAATGCAAAATTACTGTTTTTTTTCTATTCTGCGTAAAAATGCAAGAAAAAATCTAAAAAAAGTTTCAAAATGTTTGGCAGTTTCAAAGAAAAGGCGTAATTTTGCAGGCAGAAACAGCAAAAAACGCATACTATGACATTGAATGTATCTGCATATTGGTGGTGGCGCTGCTCAAGATGTATATAGTCGTGAGTCGAGTGACCCTTGTGGATAGCAAGATAAAACCAAACGAGAGGTCTGCCGTTCTTACGACAGGCCTCTCTCCCTTTTTAAGCCCTGACAGACAACAATAAGTATTATCAATAAACCCACTTAACAATCCAATCGTTATGAAACAAAAGAAATTCATCCTTCAGGAGAGCGAGATTCCAACACAGTGGTACAACATTCAGGCCGACATGCCCAACAAGCCACTGCCGCCCATCCATCCGGCAACGAAGCAGCCGCTGGGCGTCGATGACCTGGCACACATCTTCCCGCGCGAGTGCTGCGTGCAGGAGCTGGATCAGGAGCACCGGTGGATAGACATCCCCGAGGAGGTGCTCGACAAGTACAAGTTCTACCGTTCTACGCCCCTGGTCCGTGCCTACGGACTGGAAGAGGCCATCGGCACTCCCGCCCACATCTACTTCAAGAACGAGTCGACCAATCCCCTCGGCTCGCATAAGATCAACAGTGCCATCCCTCAGTGCTACTATGCCAAGATGGAGGGCACGACGAACGTGACCACCGAAACGGGAGCCGGACAGTGGGGGGCCGCCCTGTCGTATGCCGCAAAAATCTACGGCCTCGACTGCGCCGTCTATCAGGTGAAGATCACCATGCAGCAGAAACCCTACCGCAGCAGCATCATGCGTGCCTTCGGTGCCGTGGTCGAGGGGTCTCCGTCGATGTCGACACGTGCCGGCAAGGACATCCTGACCAAGGACCCGACGCACAGCGGCTCGCTGGGCACCGCCATCTCAGAGGCTGTGGAGCTGGCCACCACGACGCCCAACTGTAAGTACACCCTCGGCTCGGTGCTCAGCCACGTGGGCCTGCACCAGACCATCATCGGCCTGGAGGCCGAGAAACAGATGGCCATGGCCGGCGAATATCCCGACATGGTGATTGCCTGCTTCGGCGGCGGCAGCAACTTCGGCGGCATCGCCTTCCCCTTCATGCGTCACAATATCCTCGACGGGAAGAAGACCGAATTCATCGCCGCCGAACCCGACAGCTGTCCGAAGCTGACACGCGGCAAGTTCCAGTATGACTTCGGCGACGAGGCCGGCTATACCCCGCTGCTGCCCATGTATACGCTGGGCCACCAGTTCAAGCCGTCGAACATCCACGCCGGCGGCCTGCGCTACCACGGTGCCGGCATGATTGTCAGCCAGCTCATCAAGGACGGCCTGATGCGCGGCATGGACATTCCCCAGCTGGAGACTTTCGAATCGGGACTGCTCTTCGCACGCACCGAGGGCATCATCCCCGCACCGGAGAGCTGCCACGCCATCGCCGCCACCATCCGCGAGGCGAAGAAATGCATAGAGACGGGCGAGGAAAAGGTCATCCTCTTCAACCTCTCAGGCCACGGACTCATCGACATGCCGTCCTACGAGTCGTTCATCAAGGGCGACCTGCAGAACTACACCATCAGCGACGAGCAGATTGCCAAGAACGTCAGCGAGCTGGAGCAGATTCTGTAAGGTGAAAGATGAAAAGTGAAAGGTGAAAAGGTGAAAGGTGAAAGATTTCTCACCTTTCACCTTTCATTTTCTGCCAAAGTCTGCGGGAATCTCTCCCCACTTGTGCGTTTCCCATTTCATGAGGGGATTGCGCCAGTTGTGGGTCATCAACCAGCGCTCCGCACGGGCTATCAGCTGATAAAGATATGCCGTCTGTGGGGAGCGCTCCAGTTTTGTCTTGCACTTGCGGTTGCGCACCCATAGCATGGCATTATAGGAATCGGAATAGATGGTCTTTGTGTACAGCCCCTGCTGCCACGCCAGCGCGAGAGCATGGACAATGGCCAGGAACTCGCCGATGTTGTTGGTGCCATGCACAGGGCCGAAGTGGAACACTTCATAGCCCGTCTGCAAGTCTATAGCCTTATATTCCATCGGACCCGGATTGCCCGAGCAGGCGGCGTCGACAGCCCATGCGTCGGCACGTACCTCCATGGGCAGCGGCAAAACGGTGTCAGTCCGATTAGAAGGGGGATTTGAGTCGATGTTCTGCATATTCTTTCTTTTTCCGTGCAAAGGTACGTATTTTTTTCCAAACCGCCAAACGCAAAGAAAGATGAAAGGTGAAAGAGGAAAGATATGATTAGTCTTTGGGGACTCAAAGAATGGCGGAGGATAGAATACCGAAAATTCAATATTCGGAAGTAATACCGCCTTATCGTGTTAATATCGTTAAATTTAACGAAACTTCTTAACTAAATTAGTTTTCTTTTCTTTGTTTTGTAGTATCTTTGCAACGACAAAACGAGAAAGGATGAAGAAATCTACGATTTGGACAATAGCCGTGGTGATGGGCCTCTCGTTCCTGGGGCTGCTCTATGTGCAACTGTCGTACATCGAAGAGATGGCGAAAATGAAGCAGGAGCAGCTCGACGAGAGTGTGACCCGTGCCCTCTATCAGGCCTCCCACAACCTGGAGCTGAACGAGACGCTGCGCTATCTGGAGAAAGACGTGAACGACGTGGAGCGCCGAGCCTATACGCAGGACTCGACCATCGTCGACGGCATCAGTGGCAGCATACAGCAGTCGCACGAGTTTGCCGTCTCGGCCGATGACGGCACCGTCTACTCCGCCTTCGAGCTGAAGACGTATGCCACGAAGCCGCCCACCATCCCCAAGGCCATCATCATGAAGAACGACAACAGCTCGCTGGCCGAGGCGACGAAGTCGATGCAGGAGATAGTGCGCACACGCTATGTCTATCAGAAGGCACTGCTCGACGAGGTGGTATACAATATATTATATACAGCCAGCGACAAGCCGCTCAAGGAGCGCGTGAACTTCAAGCTGCTCGACACCGACATACGCTCGGCACTGCAGGACAACGGCATCAACCTGACCTATCACCTCATCGTGGCCACCGCCGACGGCCGGGAGGTATACCGCTGTCCCGACTACGACGAAAAAGGGTCGGAGAAGACCTACACGCAGACGCTGTTCCGCAATGACCCCGCCTCGAAGATGGGCGTTGTGCGCATCCACTTCCCCGAAATGGGCAAGTACATCTACTCCTCGGTGAGATTCATGATTCCTGCCATCATCTTCACCGTCGTGCTGCTCGTCACGTTCATCTTCACCATCGTCATCATCTTCCGCCAGAAGCGCTACACGGAAATCAAGAACGACTTCATCAACAACATGACCCACGAGCTGAAAACACCCATCAGCAGCATCTCGCTGGCAGCACAGATGCTGGGCGACGATAGCGTGCCCAAAAGCCCGCAGATGCAGAAGCACCTGGGCGGGGTCATCAACGACGAGTCGAAGCGCCTACGGTTCCTGGTGGAGAAAGTGCTGCAGATGTCGATGTTCGACCGAAAGACGGTGTCGTTCAAGAAGAAAGAACTCGACCTGAACGAGCTGCTCGAACAGATAGCCAGCACATTCACCCTCCGAGTGGAGCATACGGGCGGCAAGATCTACACTGAGATAGAGGCCATAGACTCGGCCATCTATGTAGACGAGGTGCACTTCCAGAACGCCATCACCAACCTGATGGACAACGCCGTGAAATACCGGAAGCCCGACGAGCCGGTAGACATACATATTCGCACATGGAACGACGGCGACAAACTCTGCTTCTCCATTGCCGACAACGGACTGGGCATCAAGCGCGACAACGTAAAGAAAATTTTCGACAAGTTCTACCGCGTGCACACCGGCAATGTACACGACGTGAAAGGCTTCGGCTTGGGGCTGGCCTACGTGAAGAAAATCATCAACCTGCACGAGGGTGACATCAAGTGCGAGAGCGAGCTGGGGAAAGGCGCGAAGTTCACCATCACCCTGCCCGTGCTGAAAGAGGAATGAATAAAAGTAACTACATAAGAATAATGTCAAATCGTTAATTCAAACAACTATGGAAGAGAACCTGAAAATTTTGCTGTGCGAGGACGACGAGAACCTCGGCATGCTGTTGAGAGAGTATCTGGCCGCAAAGGGCTATGAGGCAGAGCTTTGCGCCGATGGCGAGGCAGGCTACAAAGCCTTCCTGAAGAGCAAGTTCGACATCTGTGTGCTCGACGTGATGATGCCCAAGAAAGACGGCTTCACACTGGCACAGGAGATTCATACCGCCAATCCCGAGGTGCCCATCATCTTCCTCACCGCCAAGACGATGAAGGAGGACATCCTGGAGGGCTTCAAGCTGGGAGCTGACGACTATATCACCAAGCCCTTCTCCATGGAGGAGCTCGTCTTCCGTATTGAGGCCATCCTGCGCCGCGTGCGTGGCAAGAAGAACAAGGAGAGCACGCTCTACCACATCGGACAGTTCACCTTCGACACCCAGAAGCAGATTCTGGCCATCGGCGACGAACAGCGCAAGCTGACCACCAAGGAGAATGAGCTGCTGGCCCTGCTCTGCTCACACGCCAACGAGATACTGCAGCGCGACTTCGCCCTGAAGACCATCTGGATTGACGACAACTACTTCAACGCCCGCTCCATGGATGTCTACATCACCAAGCTGCGCAAACTTCTGAAGGACGATCCGCAGATTGAAATCATCAACATCCACGGCAAAGGCTACAAGCTCATCACGCCCGAAGAAGAGTAAGGGGAGTCAGAAGTTGAGACTTAGGAGTTAGGAGTTGGGAGTTAAGGTTTCTCATTTCCCCTGGGGTTAGGTGTGCGGCGTATTCGCCGCAATCAGGAGCCAAGGGAGGCGAGCAAGGAGTTAAAAATAATTAAAGGAGAAGAAAAACTCCTAACTCCTAACTCCTAACTCCTAACTCTTTCGTACCTTTGCCGTCAATATGAGAAAATGGTTTATTGGAATATTGTGGACGCTGCTGGTGCTAGGCGTCATCGCCACAGGCGTCGTCTTCTGGGCCATTGCCGACGGGCGCATTGGCTATATGCCACCCATTGAAGAACTGCAAAACCCCATCAACCGCTTCGCCTCGCAGGTCTACTCTGCCGACGGCAAGCTGCTGGGTACCTACAGCTTCAGCCGCGAGAACCGCGTCATGGTCAACTACGACCAGCTGCCGCAGTCGCTCGTCGAGGCGCTGGTGGCCACAGAAGACTCCCGCTTCTTCGACCATGCCGGCATCGATTTCTATGCCCTGGGGCGCGCCATCGTCAAGCGTGGCATCCTCCGGCAGAAGAGTGCCGGCGGCGGATCGACCATCACGCAGCAGCTGGCCAAGCAGCTGTTCAGCGGCGTGGCCCACTCCACCACAGAGCGCATGCTGCAGAAACCCATTGAGTGGGTCATTGCCGTGCAGCTGGAGCGCAACTACACCAAGGAGGAAATCATTTCCATGTACCTGAACTACTTCGATTTCCTCAACAATGCCGTAGGCATCAAGACGGCTTCCAACACCTATTTCTCGAAAGAGCCGTCTGAGCTGAGCATCACCGAGTCGGCCACGCTCGTGGGCATGTGCAAGAACCCCTCCTACTTCAACCCGCGCCGTTTCCCTGAACGCAGCGAACAGCGCCGCAATGTGGTGCTGATGCAGATGTTCAAGGAGGGATACCTGACAGAGGAAGAGCGCGACAGCTGCATGAAGGTGCCGCTGCAGGGCGACCTGAAATTCCATGTGGCCGACCATACCGACGGCCAGGCCACCTACTTCCGCGACTTCCTTCGCCGCTACATGATGGCCAAGGAACCTTCGAGAAGCGACTATCCGGACTGGAACAAGAACAAGTACGTCTTCGACCGCCTGGCATGGGAGGAAGACCCGCTTTACGGCTGGTGCAACAAAAACAAGAAAAGCGACGGCACACCCTATAATGTCTATACCGACGGCCTGAAAATCTATACTACCATCGACACCCGCATGCAGAAGTATGCCGAAGAGGCTTGCTATGAACATGTGGTGGGCTACCTCCAGCCGGAGTTCTCGCGCGGCAACCGCAACCGCCGTAACGCCCCCTACTCCAACAGCCTCTCCAGTGCCGAGTTTGAGAACCTCATGAAGCGGAACATCCGCCGTACGGAGCGCTACCGCGTGCTGAAGCAGGCCGGAGCCTCGCAGGAGGAGATAGCACGCTCGTTCCGAACACCCGTACGCATGACCGTGTTCACCTATAAAGGTGACCGCGACACCACTATGACGCCCCGCGACTCTATCCTCTACTATAAGTCGTTCCTGCGCACTGGCTTCTTCAGCATGGATCCGCACAACGGCCATGTCAAAGCTTACGTCGGCGGTCTGGACTTCCAGCACTTCGCCTACGACATGGCTACCGAGGGCCGCCGCCAGGTAGGCTCCACCATCAAGCCATTCCTCTATTCGCTGGCCATGATGCCCTCGGGCGGCAATATGACGCCCTGTACCGAGGTGCCCTGCATGCAGAAGACCTACTATACCGAGAGCGGACAGGCCTGGACGCCGCGTAACGGCAGCCGCGCCCGCGAGGGTGAGATGGTCCCCCTGAGCTGGGGTCTGCAGACATCGAACAACTGGGTGTCGGCTTACCTCATCGACGTGCTCCGTCCAAAGAACTTCCTCGACTTGCTGCGGGACTACGGGTTCCACAATCCAGACATCCATCCGGGACCGGCTCTCTGTCTGGGTCCCTGCGAGAACACTGTCGCCGAAATGGTCAGTGCCTATACCACCTTCGTCAACCACGGCTATCGCGCAGCACCCGTCTACGTGACAAAGATTGTCGACAGCGAGGGTAAGGTCTACGGAACCGACGTGCTGACCCGTTCGGGCAACGAGGTCATCGACGCTGAGACGGCCGAGAAGATGATCTACCTGCTGCGCGGCGTCGTCGACGGCGGCACGGGTGGACGCCTGCGCCGTGCTCCTTTCAATTTCACTGCAGAGATAGGCGGCAAGACAGGTACCACCAACAGCAACAGCGACGGATGGTTCATGGGCATCACACCCAAACTGGTCTCAGGCGCCTGGGTGGGCGGCGACGACCGCGACATTCACTTCGAGAGCATGGCCTTTGCACAGGGAGCGGCAGCCGCACTGCCCATCTTCGGCAAGTATATGGCCAAGATTTACGCTGACAAGACCATCCCCATCACGCAGAACGACCAGTTCGACCTCACTCCGGGCTTCGACCCCTGCCACGACGATGAGGATGACTTGACCGAAGAGGACGATATGGAAGCTGAGGAAGACGACTTTGAGGAAATCAACGAACTATGGTAGAAAGGGAACAGCCAATGAATACGATTCGCGCAATTCGTTTAAGTTCGTTGTCGGAAAATATAAAAATGTAGTATAAACATGAAACACCAGTTAAGAAGCAGTGTCTGCACGGAAGGGCGCCGCATGGCCGGAGCCCGCGCCCTGTGGGTGGCCACAGGCATGAAGCCTGAGCAGTTTGGCAAACCCATCATTGCCATTGTCAACTCTTTCACACAATTCGTACCAGGTCACACCCATCTGCACGAGATAGGCCAGATAGTGCGTCAGGAGATAGAATCCCTGGGCTGCTATGCCGCTGAGTTTAACACCATCGCCATCGACGACGGCATCGCCATGGGTCACGACGGCATGCTCTACTCACTACCCTCGCGCGACATCATCGCCGACTCGGTGGAGTATATGGTCAACGCCCACAAGGCCGATGCCATGATCTGCATCTCCAACTGCGACAAGGTGACGCCAGGCATGCTCATGGCAGCCATGCGCCTGAATATCCCCGCCATCTTCGTCAGCGGCGGTCCTATGGAGGCCGGACGCTGGCGCGGCGAGAATGCCGACCTCATCACCGCCATGGTGAAAGGTGCCGACCCTAGTGTCAGCGATGAGGAGCTTCAGCAGATAGAGCAATGTGCCTGCCCCGGCTGTGGCTCGTGCAGCGGCATGTTCACCGCCAACAGCATGAACTCGCTCACCGAGGCCATCGGCCTGGCCCTGCCTGGCAACGGCACCGTGCTGGCCACCCATGTGGAGCGCGTCAAACTGTTCAAGAAAGCTGCCCGGCAGATAGTGAAGAACACGCTGGCCTACTACGAGAAGGGCGACGAGAGCGTGCTGCCGCGTTCCATCGCTACACGAGAGGCTTTCCTCAACGCCATGACGGTTGACATCGCCATGGGCGGAAGCACCAATACCGTGCTCCACTTGCTGGCTGTGGCGCAGGAGGCTGGCGTCGACTTCACCATGAAGGACATCGACGAACTCTCGCGAAAGGTGCCCTGCCTGTGCAAGCTGGCTCCTAACACACAGAAATACAGCGTGCAGGAGTGCAACCGTGCCGGCGGCATCATGGCTATCATGGAGCAGCTGAATAAAGGCGGGCTGATAAACGAAAAGGTGATGCGCGTCGACGGTCTGACGGTTTACGGAGCCATTCGCAGATATACCATCGTCGACCCCAGGACTATTGGCAGCGGCATAGACCCGGATGCCGTCAACATGTATCTGAGTGCCCCCGGAGGGAAGTTCTCCACCAAGATGGGCAGTCAGGACGAGACCTACGACGACTACGACAGAGACCGTGAGAACGGCTGCATACGCGACATTGAGCACGCCTACACAAAGGACGGCGGACTGGCCGTGCTCTTCGGCAATATCGCACAGGACGGCTGCGTGGTGAAGACGGCAGGCGTGGACGAGAGCCTGTGGCATTTTGAAGGCCCCGCAGTGGTGTTCGACTCTCAGGAAGATGCCTGCGAAGGCATCCTTGGCGGCAAGGTGAAGAAAGGCGACTGTGTGGTCATCACCCATGAGGGACCCAAAGGAGGCCCCGGCATGCAGGAGATGCTCTACCCCACCAGCTATATTAAGAGCATGCACATGGGCAAGGAGTGCGCCCTCATCACCGACGGACGCTTCTCCGGCGGCACCAGTGGCCTCAGCATCGGGCATATCTCGCCCGAGGCAGCCAACGGCGGCAATATCGGAAAAATCAAAGACGGCGACATCATCGTCATCGACATTCCTTCGCGCAGCATCAACGTGAAGCTCAGCGACGAAGAGCTGGCTACCCGCCCGCAACAGCCCCTGCGCCGGCAGCGTAGCATATCAAAAGCACTCCGCGCCTACGCGCAGAGCGTTTCCAGTGCCGACAAGGGCGGTGTAAGAATCATTTAGGTACTTTACACTCCGCTATTATCCCGTCAGCGAATCTGCTCTCGGCTGTTCTTCCTCCGTGAAAAAGATACAGACCCCACCCCTACCCCTCCCCATGAGGGGAGGGGAAAGGCTACCGCCGGAGAAGAATGCCTGCGATTTCTTCTTTGCCAGACAATACAAAGTGGGCTCCATCAACGATTCATCTATCTCCAGTTGAATAAGTGTTCCTATACGCGCGCGCGTGAGGCATTTTTTGGCGCTACAAGCGCTACTTTGGTGGCTAACTTCTTGAAATGAACGCTGTTGCTTGTAGCTACATCATTCTTTTTGGCGCTACTATTGTAGCTACAGTTCCAAACGCGTTCGTATTTTCCCAAACGGCGTTCGTATTTTTCCAAACGGCGGCAGTATTTTCCAAAACGGCGGCAGTATTTTTCCAAACGGCGCCAGTATTTTTCCAAACGGCGCCAGTATTTTTCCAAATGGCGGCAGTATTTTCCACTCACTGTTTCTCTCTGCCTGTAGCTACAAGAGTAGCTCCAAAAAGAGGGCTATAGCTACCAACAACAGCCTGTCAATCAGTCGGTTTAGTGCTAAAGTAGCGCTTGTAGCGCCTTTTTTTCGCTTGCATATTACGCGCACGCGCGCGAGGGAGCGAAGTGGGGTCTCCCATTTGGTGTATCCCCAGACGCAGGCGGGTAGGTGAACACAGGCGGGGTACTCCACTTCTGGCCGCTAGCTACCGAAGAGGCGCAAGAATGTGGCTGCGCACAAGAGGTCAACGGCTATATCGTCGCTTTCACAGAGGTAATGACATTGCAGTCACCCTAGACTAAATACTTCGCAAGACAAACAAAGCAATAGCCGCTCCCCCTGAAGGAGAGGAGAGCGGCTACCGCACAATAGGGTCAACCGTTATATCATTGCCATTGTTCTTGTATGGCGCAGAGCAGTCAAATATCGTTTACCGTACTACTTCCGTGAACTCCGGCTTGGCACCCTGTTCCTTCCCCACAGTCACATAGATGACGGAAGTGGCATCTTCGCCATTCTGCCCACGGCTTTTCACCATGAACTTATAGTCGGTGCTCTCTGAAGTAACGCGCTTGCCCACTGTCTTCGGCGTGCCCAGCGGGAACTGATAGCTGGAGCAGGCGGCGTTGAAGATGGCCACCTCTGCCTCCGTCACAGGCTGCTGGGCGGAATAGTCTGGGCGCTTCACCACCTTACCCTTCTTGTAGCCGTTCTCCTTCAGGAATCTGTCCAGCTCCTTGCCGGCAGCAGTCACCCTGGCCGTGCGGACGCCGTAGCCTGTCGCAATCTTGGCCTTGGGCAATGCTTTCTTCAATGATTCCGACGAAGTGTTCAGACCACCACTGCCGAAGGTGCAGAAAGGCACGACGGTCTTTCCTGCGAAGTCACAGCTCTTCACGAGAGAGGCGATGGGCATGGCGTAAGTGCCGAACCAGATGGGATAGCCCAGGAAGACGACATCATAGTCGGCAATATTCTTCTTGAGAGGTTTCAGCGCGGGTGTCTCCCCACTTTGCATCTCCTTTTGTCCCCGCTGGATGGTCTCTTGGAAATTGCCAGAATAAGGTTCTACCGGCTCCACGCTCTCAATGTCTGCCCCCAGCTGCTTCTGCAGCTCCTCGGCCACGGTCTTCGTGGTCCCTGTTTCAGAATAGTAAAGCACCAGCATTTTCTGTGCATAGCCTGCCGTGGCCGTTGCCACGAAAGCAAGCGATAATAATAGCTTTTTCATCTTCTGTTGAATTTAAAGAAATTTCTGCCTGCAAATTTACACACAATTATTGAAATAACCAAGGAACAAGCTACTTTTTTTGAATTTCAGGCCAGTTCTTCAAAAAGGCGGTCTAGGGCATGCTCGGCATCTCCATCGGCCTCATTAAGGAGGGTTACGAACTTAGAGCCGATGATGGCGCCGGCGGCATTATCCTGGGCAGCCTTCAGCGTTTGGTGGTTGCTGATGCCGAACCCTATCATGCGGGGATTACGCAGATCCATCGCGTTGATACGGCGGAAATACTCCTGCTTCTGCTCGTCGAAGCTCTTCTGTGTCCCAGTGATAGAGGCCGAGCTGACCATGTAGATAAAGCCATCGGTGTTGTCGTCGATGAACCTTATGCGCTCCTCGCTGGTTTCCGGAGTGATGAGCATGATGATGCGGAGGTCGTACTTGTCGGCCACGGGTTTCACAATGTTCAGATAGTCGTCGAAGGGCAGGTCGGGGATGATGGCTCCACTGACGCCAGCCTCGACGCAGGATTGGCAAAACGCCTCAATGCCATAGTGAAGGATGGGGTTGAGATAGCCCATGAGGATAAGGGGAATCTGCACCTGGCCTTTGATGGCCTGTAGCTGAGAGAAGAGCTTGGAGAGGGTCATGCCGCTCTTCAGCGCCGTGGTGGCAGCACTCTGAATGACTGGACCATCGGCCAAGGGGTCGCTGAAAGGGATGCCTACCTCGATGAAGTCAATGCCTCGGCGCTGCATGGTGAGAATCACGTCGCCCGTGCTTTCAAGCTTTGGACAGCCTGCACAGAAGTAGAGACTCAGGAACTTGCGGTCGCCCCGTTGGGCGAAGAGTTGATTAATCTTATTCACCATCATATTGTCTATTGATTTTTTTATTGAACATTATTAATTTCGTGAAGAAAGCGGGCGAGAGCCGTGACATCTTTAAGGGCGGGGGCAAGCTCGAAGCGCGAATTGAGGTCGATGCCGATGCATTTAGAATGGAACATTGACCATTGAGCATGGAGCGTTTCCGCATCGTCCGGGCCGATGCCGCCAGAGAGGAGGAAAGGAGTCGCACCCTCGTAGCTGGTGAGCACTGCCCAGTCGAACTTCTCCCCATTACCGCCAACAGACTTGCCTTTGGTGTCGAAGAGGAAGTAATCGACGAGGGCTTCATAGGGCTTAGTGGCTTCCAAGTCCTCTGCAGTGGAGATGTTGAAAGCTTTGATAAGGCCTACCCCACCCCAGGACGCTCCTCTACAGACTGCCGCTCTCAGCTGGCGGATATAGTCGGGAGATTCCGTGCCATGAAGCTGGATGAAGTCGAGGGCATAGTCATCAACGATACGTCTCACCTGCTCAATGTCTTCATCGACGAAGACGCCAACGCGCTTGACGTGATGTGGAAGATAGGCAGGCTTCCTGCTGACATACCGCTTGGACTTCGGCCAGAAAATGAAGCCCATCATATCGATGCCTAATGCCTCCACCCCACGGATGTTCTCCGCCTCGCGCATGCCACAAACTTTTATAACCATTTACTATTTGCCTTTTATTTCTTTGATAAATGTGCCAAGAGCCGATCCGGGATCAGGGGTTTTCATAAAGTTCTCGCCGATGAGGAATCCGCGAAAACCTGCCTGGCGGAGCGCCTTCACGGTGTCAGGATTGGAGATGCCGCTCTCACTAACCTTGACGGCGTCCTTAGGCAACAGCTCCGCAAGGCGGAAGCTGTTCTCCACGTCAGTGACAAACGAGCCGAGGTTGCGGTTGTTGATGCCGCAGAGATCGGGTTCAAGGTCGGCATATTCCAGTTCCTGCTCGGAGTGCATCTCTAGCAGCACCTCCAGACCGAGAGCATGGGCCTTGTCCATCAGCGACTTGCACTGCGCCTTCGAGAGACAGGCGGCAATGAGCAACACGGCCGAAGCTCCACAAAGGGCGGCGGCATAGAGCTGGGCCTCGCAGATAACGAAATTCTTATAGAGGATGGGCAGGCTGACACCGCTCTGTCGGGCCTGTCGGATAAAATCGTCGGAGCCGCCGAAGTATTGCTCGTCGGTAAGGATGCTGAGAGCTGCGGCACCGTTCTGTTCGTACGACAGCGGTATGATGTCCGCACGGCCATCTTCCTTGATCCAGCCCTTCGAGGGCGAGCGACGCTTAAATTCGGCAATGATGCCTGTCTCGCTCTGGAGCAGAGCCTCACGCAAAGAGGTCTTCTTTGCGCAAAGCTGTTCCAGCTCCTGATGCTTCGTGGCAATGATTCGTTGCAAAATGTCTTGCATGATGATTTTTTTCGGGATGTCGTCATGTCGGGATTTCGAGATGTCGAGATTTCGAGACGTCGAAATATCGAAATATCGAGATGTCGAAATGTCGAAATATCGAAATCTCGAAATTCCGGCTTAACTATTCAACTCGACAAATTTCCTGAACGTGCGCAGTGCTGCTCCGCTATCGATACTCTCGCGGGCAATCTCAATACACTCCTCAATGCTCTTCTGCCCTTTCTCCAGCACCTGAATGCCGAAGCCGGCATTGGCCAGCACGATATTCTTCTGGGCAGGCAGGGCACGGTTCTCAAGTACAGAATCGAAGATTTCCTTGGCCTCCTGCTCGGTGGCACCAGCCACTAGCTCTTCAGGCTTTGCGCATTCGAAGCCGAGATCTTGCGGACGGAAGATGCGTTCGTAGGTGTTGGTGGTCACCTTGAAATCGCCCGTGAGCGAAATCTCGTCGTAGCCATCAATAGAGTTCACAATGCCATAGTCGATGCCCAGTTTCTGATAGACCTGCTGATAGAGGCGCATCTGGTCGAGGTTGGCCACGCCAAGCAGTTGACAACTAGGCTGACTGGGATTTACCAGCGGGCCCAGTAAGTTGAAAATCGTGGGGAAAGGCAGCGCTTTGCGGATAGGGCCTACGAACTTCATAGCCTTGGCAAACAACTGTGCGTGCAGATAGACGATGCCTGCCTCATGCATGCAGCGGTTCAGCTGTTCGAGGTTGTCGGTGAACTTCACTCCGTGCTGGGCAATGACGTTCGAGGCACCGCTGGTAGACGTTGCGGCATAGTTGCCGTGCTTGGCCACCTTATATCCTGCACCGGCTATCACGAAGCAGCTCGTCGTTGAAATGTTAAACGTGTTCTTGCGGTCGCCGCCTGTACCCACGACATCGATGTAGCGGCCACAATCCAGAGGTACTGGCACACCTGTTTCCAGGATGCCGTCGCGAAAGCCCAGCAGCTCTTCTACGGTGACGCCACGCATCTGCAGGCAGGTGAGCAGAGCTGTGATTTGCTCGTTGGGATACTCAGAGTGGGTAATGCCCACCAGAATGGTTTTCATCTCTTCACGCGAGAGTTCCTCGTGGTTCAGCATCCTGTTCAGGATGTCTTTCATTGTTTGTTGCATATTAGTATTTGTATTGTTGTTACTATTTTCTCTTGATGCTCGCGGGAATCCCGCGAAGGAAAAACGGTCAGAGGAACATCCAGTTCTGCAGCATTTTCCTGCCGTCGGGCGTCAGTACACTCTCGGGGTGGAACTGTATGCCTCGGATGTTCAGCTCACGATGGCGGAGGGCCATAATCTGACCTTCTTCTGAAACCGCCGTCACTTCAAGGCAGTCGGGGAAATCCTTGTGAGAGACTACCCACGAGTGATAGCGTCCGATGGTGATGTCACGCTCGAGGCCACTGAAGATGGGGTCGTCGGCCACAATATGACAAGGGGTTGCTACTCCGTGGAACACATCGCTCAGGTTTTCAAGTCTGCCTCCGAAGGCCTCGCCGATGGCCTGATGGCCTAAGCAGACGCCAAGGATGGGTTTCTTGCCGGCATAGCTGCGGATGACATCAAGCAGCAGTCCTGCCTCAGAGGGAATGCCAGGCCCGGGAGAGAGGATGATTTTGCTATAGGGTTCAAGGGCAGTAAGCTCAAACTGGTCGTTGCGAACGACGGTGACCTCCGCGCCCAGTTCCTTCACCAAATGACTCAAATTGTAGGTAAACGAGTCGTAATTATCAATAATAACTATCTTCATATCCTTCTGTTCTTCTGTCTAATAACTTGTTCTTCTGTCTAAAGCTGCTCGGCTTTTTCTATGGCCTTTCGTAAAGCTCCCAGTTTATTATTCACTTCCTGCAACTCATACTCCACATCGCTCTTCGCCACGATGCCGCCACCAGCCTGGAACCAGAGTTCCCCGTTACGCGAGACAAACGTACGGATGGTGATGGCCTGATTCAGAGAGCCGTCGAGGCCAATGATGCCGATACAGCCACCGTATGCGCCACGATTGTGCGGCTCGTACTCAGAAATAAGCTGCATGGCCCGAACCTTAGGAGCACCAGACAGTGTACCGGCGGGGAAGGTGTCAATAAAAGCCTTGACAGGATCGGCACCTTCGTCAAGCTCGCCTGAGACACGGGATACCAGATGGATGACGTGAGAATAGTACTGCAAGTCTTTGTAGAAGTCCACCTTCACATGATGACAATTGCGGCTCAGGTCGTTGCGGGCCAGGTCTACCAGCATCACGTGCTCTGCATTCTCCTTTGGGTCTTTGCGCAGATACTCTGCTCCTCGGCGGTCAGCCTCTTCATTGCCAGTGCGCTTGGTAGTCCCTGCAATGGGGTCTATATATGCTACATATTCTGTGTATTTTCCTTTGTCGTTAAGGGCTTTAGCCCGCTCTATGCGGCAATGTGTCTCGGGCGAGGAGCCGAAGATGCGGAAGCCGCCGAAGTCGAAATAGAAGAGGTATGGCGAGGGGTTGATACTTCGTAAGGCCCGATAGAGTTTGAAGTCATCGCCCTCGTACTTCTGGATGAACCGGCGAGAGAGCACAATCTGGAAGACATCGCCACGCAGACAGTGCTTGATACCCTTACGGATATTGGCCCTGTGCTCATCGTCAGTCAGCGTACTGCTAACCTCTCCGACAGGACGGAAGTCGTATGCCTGCACATTCGACTTGTTCATGGCCTTGAGGACAGCGTCGATGTCAGCATCGCCCTTTTGGTCAGAGGGTGCTTTCAGCGTGACGACCTTGAGCATATTGTTATGATGGTCAAACACAATCACTACCTTATATAATATATAGAGCACGTCGGGGGCATCGTTTTTCGCCTGTGTCTCATCCTTCACGGGAATATCTTCAAAATAGCGCACGGCATTAAACGAAGTATATCCGAAGAGTCCGCACACTCCAGCATCCTCGCCGGTAACTTCGATGTGGTCGATGAGCTCGTGAATGGCCTTGTCGGAACGATAGTCCTTGTTCACCTCATGCCGGAAGGTGCTCCCGTCAGGATAAACGATGGTGGCCACGCCGTGCCCGATAGCCACGCTGGCCATGGGATTGATGCCGATAAACGAGCGGGAGTTATTCGCATCGTGATAATCGGAACTCTCCATCAGTGCGCTCTGCGGATAGAGGTCGCGCAGACGCATATAGACACCCACTGGGGTATAGAGATCCGCCAGAATAGTCTTGCTTGTTGTTGTATATCGATAGGTAATCATAATTACTCATTAACTTATTGGTCATTAGAAATTTCCGTATTCTTTCGCCATTTCCTTGTTCTTCAAATATGTCTCCACATCCTTGTCGCCACGCCCGCTGACGGTGAGCACTACCACGTCGTCGGGCTTGAAGCTGAGTTTGCTGAGTGCGGCAATGGCGTGTGCCGATTCGATGGCGGGGATGATACCCTCCAGGCGGGTAAGCTCATAGCCGCCATAGATGGCCTCGTCGTCGTTGATGCTCAGCACCTGAGTGCGCCCTTGCTTCGCCATGTTGCAGTGCATCGGACCGACGCCAGGATAGTCGAGACCGGCAGAAATGGTAAAGGCCTCCTGAATCTGTCCGTCATCATCCTGCATCACCAGCATCTTGGCTCCATGCAAGATGCCTGTCGTACCACGATGAATCGTAGCGGCCGTATAGTCAGTATCCCAGCCGTGTCCTCCTGCCTCGGCCAGCACAATCTTTACCCGTTCATCGTCCATATAGTGATAGATGGTGCCGGCGGCATTGCTCCCGCCTCCGATGCAGGCGATAAGGTAGTCAGGATAGTCGCGACCTGTCTGGGCCTCCAACTGCCACTTTATCTCTTCGCTGATGACACTCTGCATGCGGGCCACAAGGTCTGGATAGGGATGCGGCCCCATCGTGGAGCCTACGATATAGAAGGTATCCTGAGGATGGCAGCACCAGTCGCGGATAGCCTCACTACAGGCATCGCTCAGGGTCATATTTCCTGTACGAACGGGATGGACCTCGGCACCCAACATCTTCATGCGTTCCACGTTGGTGTGCTGGCGCTCCACATCGGTGGCTCCCATAAACACCTCACACTTCATGTTCATCAGGGCGCAGACCGTCGCCGTGGCCACACCGTGCTGTCCGGCGCCAGTCTCGGCAATGATGCGGGTCTTGCCCATCTTCTTCGCCAGCAGAATCTGGCCGATGGTGTTGTTAATCTTGTGTGCCCCCGTTTGGTTCAGGTCCTCACGCTTCAGGTACAGCTGGCAGCCATAGCGCTCGCTCATGCGCTTGGCATAGTAGAGCGGTGACGGGCGCCCGACATAATCCTTCAACAGCGCATGATACTCTGCCTTGAACTCCGCACTCTCAATGATAGGCAGATAAGCTTCCTGGAGGTCATGCACACACTTGTAGAGAATCTCAGGCACATAGGCACCTCCGAACTCTCCGTAGAAACCGTTTTTGTCAACTTGGTAATTCATATTATTAATGCTTAATTGTTATTTCTCTATTTCGAAAATTATAAAGGCCCGTCGCAAGAACGACAGGCCTCCGGAGTATCTTCTATCAAACTATAGGTACGCGGCTATCTTCTCACGATATGCTGAATCTTGAGTTGCGCCACCACCAATAGTTTGTTGTACTAATCATATCTGTTTAGTCGTTTGGTTATTTACGGCTGCAAAGGTAATACATTTTGTCGAAACAAACAAATTTTTCCTTACTTTTTTCTCAATTATTTTTCCGCCATTGACACTTTGCGCAAAATCACGGGCTATTATTGGCAAAGTGTAAAAAGCTCAACCGCCATCGTTCTCTGACACTTTACAATTTGACACCCAGGATTTAAAAAATTTTATTTGGGCTGCTGAACTGCCGGGCGACAGACGTAGGTGAGTACATAGTCGGCAGTGAACTCATAGGCGACGTCGACAACAACTTGTCTCCTGACGTTCTCCATCTGCAGGTGGTGCTCATGGATGGCGAGCAGCCGCATGTCGTGGAACAGCAGGTTGTCTTCAGAGAAGAGCTTGTAGACAGCTTCCTTGGCCGACCAAAGGAGCAGTTTCTCGTTAGTGGTGGCGACAGCCTCGTCAGGGCGGATGAAACGCGAGGCGATGCGCTCCACGCGGTCGGATAGGCGTTCTATGTCGATGCCTACAGCCTCCTCACCGTCAGACAAGAGCATGGCGAGCCAACCGCGCGTGTGGGTGATGGAAAGGCTAAGGACGGGCGAGATACGCTCAGAAATGTGGGGAGAAGTGAGCGACGAGCGTTCAGAGGAAAGGGCGATGTAGGGCTTGCCACTGGACTCGTGACCGATGGTAAGCGACGGGTCGCCCGTCATGGCGGTAAGCAGCAGGGCGGCCGTATGTCGCTCACGCTGGCGGGCTGTTCCCTCAAAAGGCTCGTCCATGCGCCAGAGGCCCAAACGGGTGTGGGCGGTGAGCTGTCGGATTTCAGTGAGCGGCATCGGTTTCGGTATTGCTGACCACGACCTTGATCTTGGCGATGCGATGGCCGTCGAGCTCTACAATCTCAAAGCGGAAGTTGCGGTAGTCGAAATGCTCGTGGGGCTTGGGGAAGTCGCCCTTCAGCTCGAGCAGGAGGCCGGCCAGCGTGTCGGCATCGCCCTCTACCTCCTCGAAGATGTCATCGTCGAGCTTCAGGATGCGGTGGAAGTCGGTGAGCAGCGTCTTACCTTCGAAGATATAGGTGTTGGCATTCAGCCGCACGAAGGTTTTCTCTTCCTCGTCGTATTCGTCGTTGATCTCGCCCACAATCTCCTCGAGGATGTCCTCCAGGGTAATCAGACCGCTGGTGCCTCCGAACTCGTCGACGACAATGGCGATGTGCACCTTGTTCTCCTGGAAGTCGCGCAGCAGATCGTCGATTTTCTTCGTCTCAGGCACGAAATAGGGCGGGCGTATGAGCGACTGCCAGCGGAAGTTGGCAGGTTTCGACAGGTGAGGCAACAGGTCCTTGATGTAGAGGATGCCACGGACATTGTCGATGGAGTCCTGATAGACGGGGATGCGCGAGTAGTTGTTTTCCACCACGCACTTGATGACAACGGGGAACGGGGACCGGAAGTCGAGGTCGACGATGTCCTGACGGCTGGTCATCACTTCCTTGGCCGTCTCGTCGCCAAAGCGAACGATGCCTTCGAGCATGTTCTGCTCAGCCTTGATGTCCTCCTTGTCGGTCAGCTCCAGAGCCTGTTCCAAGTCGTCGACACTCAGCACATGGTTTTCTTTCTGCACCACCTTGCCCGCCAGCACACCAGAACGGATAAGAATGCCGGAGATGGGCCGGAACAGGCGGCTGAGCACCATGATGGACGGCGCAAAGCGGCGACAGACGGCCAGCGCATGCTGACCGCAGTAGACCTTGGGGATGATCTCGCCGAAAAGGAGCAGCAGGAAGGTGAGCAGCACGGTGACTACAATGAACTGCAGCCACACGGCACCTCCGAAGTCGACGACGTGTGCAAAGAAATAGTTGCACAGCATGATGATGGTCACGTTGACCAGGTTGTTGCTGATGAGGATGGTGGCCAGGGTGCGCTCGGAATGGAGGCGTAGCTTTTCTATCTTCCCGTCGGCAGCGTTTTTCTCAGCATCCAGCTCGCTCAAATCGGAGGGAGAGAGCGAGAAGAAGGCTATCTCGGAACCGGAGGCGAAGCCAGAGACAAACAGCAGAAGTAAAGCCAGTACAATGGCAAAGACTGCTCCCGCAGTAGGGGGCAGAAACTGCACGTCGCAGAATAATTGTTGAAAATAGTCCAAGTTTGGGGGTTCGAGTTAGGAGTTTCGAGTTAGGAGTTAGGAGTTGGGGACTGCTGTGCCTTTGGTGTGAGCAACTCCATGTTGTCGGCCCATATCTCGGTATAGTACTGACGCTTGCCCAGCTTGTCGTCGTAGGAGGCGTAATGGATGCGTCCTTCGATGTAGAGCTTGTCGCCCTTGTGCACATAGCGCTCTACTATCTCAGCCAGCTTGCGCCAGAGGATGACATTGTGCCACTCGGTACGCTCAGGCACCTGTGTGCCGTTCTGCAGTGTATAGCCACGCTCTGTGGTGGCCAGCGTCAGACGGGCCACGGGCTGGTTCTGGTCCACGTAGCGTATCTCGGGATCTTTACCCACATTGCCGATAAGCATCACCTTGTTCATCCGAACTATACCAGTTTAACCGGGAGACGTTATGATTTGGCGGCACCAAGGAAGCGGTACTTGAAGTTCTTCCCCTTGACCGAGGGGAACTGGCTGCGCTCGTCAACACGCGAACGCAAGTGCTCGACGATGCGGTTGTAGCAGTCGGCAGGAGAGTTGGCCTTCACCTGGGCCACGAAATGGGTGTCACGATACTGGAACTTCCCCGTACCAGGCACCATCAGCACGCGCTTGAAGTCTATCGTGCCCTCATACCACCCAGGCATTTCCTCGTTCAGCTTCATGAAAGCGGCCGACTGCGTCACACGGTCGGCAACGGCAGCATCGTCGCCATGGCCACGCACGGCCTTCTTCTCCTTAAAGTCCTGCATGTTGGCGGCATCGGTCTTGATAATAATAAAGTAGACACGCGGGCGAATCTTGTAGCGCTTGGGATAGAACACATCGCTGGAAACGTAATCACGGATGTCTTTCTCCAATTCAGCATTCATTCCAATCTCGTCAATACCGGCCAAAAAAGCAATAGCATCGTCCACACTCGTGACGAGTGTTTCCCTATCGAAATACCTTAAATATAAGTTCATTGTGAATGGATGTTTTTCCTAAAAAAAATACAAGAAAGAGCGGAAAACGGGACTCGGACCCGCGACCCCAACCTTGGCAAGGTTGTGCTCTACCAACTGAGCTATTTCCGCAATTCAATCTCTGAAAAAATGTGTCGAAATGGTGAAGAGGAGGAGACTCGAACTCCCACGTCGCAATTGACACTACCCCCTCAAAGTAGCGCGTCTACCAATTCCGCCACCTCTCCAGCATTTACGTCAACACACAGAAAAAAGAGTGCCCAGAACAGGACTCGAACCTGCACGCCTCGCGGCACACGCACCTGAAACGTGCGCGTCTACCAATTCCGCCACCTGGGCATTTTAACAACGCTAAGCCACCCTAGCGCCGCTCTTTATTCCAGCATGTGGAGCGGAAAACGGGACTCGGACCCGCGACCCCAACCTTGGCAAGGTTGTGCTCTACCAACTGAGCTATTTCCGCAAAAAACTCCCTTTGGAAGTGCATCTCTCTCGATTGCGGGTGCAAAGGTAATACTTTTTTCGGAACCAGCAAAACTTTTCGGCGTTTTTTTTCAAAAAAAAGAAAAAATCATGTTTTTCACCATTTCTTTTTGCCAATCGGAAAAATATCCGTACTTTTGCAGTCGAAAACGGAAACAGCAATGAACGACATCAAGAAAATAGTGCTTACGGGAGGCCCCTGCGCCGGCAAGACCACAGCACTGGTGCGCGTGATTGAGCACTTCTCCAGCCTGGGCTATAAGGTGTTCACTATTCCCGAAGTACCTACACTGTTCACGCAGGCGGGCATGAACTACCTGACAAAGAACAAGGCGTTCTTCTACGAAGGTGAGAAAGCCACACTGGAGATTCAGCTGGCACTGGAAGACAAGTTCATGCGCATGGCCGAGCAATGTCAGAAGCCCAGCATCATGGTGTGCGACAGGGGGGCGATGGACATCTCAGCCTATATGTCGCCAGAGACTTGGGAAGAAATCACACGGGCCGTGGGCACGTCGACGCCCAAGCTGCGTGAGCGCTACGATGCCGTGTTGCACCTCGTGTCGGCCGCCGACGGTGCCGAGCAATTCTACACCACGGCCAACAACGCCAGCCGCGTGGAGCAGATGAACGAGGAAGGGCTGCGCATAGCCCGCTCGCTCGACAAGAAAGTCATCCACGCCTGGACGGGACATCCTCACCTGCGCGTCATCAACAACCACGACGACTTCGAGACGAAGATGCACCGCGTGCTAAAGGAGATCAGCAATGTGCTCGGACTGCCACAGCCCATCGAGGAGGAGCGGAAATACATCGTCAAGGTGACGGGACTGCTGCCCGACGACAGCATAGAAAGCGAGATTACACAGACCTACCTGAAAGGCTACCCCGACGCCGAGGAGCGGCTGCGCAAGCACTGCTGGGGGCGCAAGGTGGTGTTTGTACACACCACGAAGAAGAAGACGGCCGAAAACGAGGAGCTGGTGACGGAACGCCAGATCAACCAGCACCTCTACGAGATGATGCTGCCGCTGGCCGACCCCGAGCGCAACACCATCCACAAGAGGCGCAGCAGCTTCATCTGGAAAGGACAGTACTTCGAGGTGGACACCTACCTGGAACAGCTTCAGGGGCTGATCATCCTCGAGACAAAGGGCATCGCCGAGGGCGAGGACCTGAAGGTGCCGCCCTTCCTGAACATCGTCAAGGAGGTGACCGGCAACAAGGAATACTACAACTATAACCTGGCACGAAAATAACACATTATTATATATATGATACTCGACAAAATCAACGAACTGCTGAAAGAAGTAGAGACCCTGAGCGCAAAGAACGCTGAGGAAGTGGAACAACTGCGGCTGAAATACCTGAGCAAGAAAGGAGAGATTACAGCGCTGATGAACGACTTCCGCACCGTGGCCGCCGAACAGAAGAAAGAGGTGGGCATGAAGATAAACCAGCTGAAGCAGATGGCACAGGAACGCATCAACGCCCTGCGCGACAGCTGTCAGACGCAGGACACAGGCCAGGAGGCCGTCGACCTGACACGCACCCCCTACCCCATCCGCCTGGGCACACGCCACCCACTGACCATCGTCACCAACGAAATCATTGACATCTTCTCGCGCATGGGATTCGTCCTCGCCGACGGACCCGAGGTGGAGGACGACCTGCACGTGTTTACAAAGATGAACTTCGCCGCCGACCATCCCGCCCGCGACATGCAGGACACCTTCTTCGTGAGCCAGCATCCCGACGACGTCACCAAGAACATCCTGCTGCGCTCCCACACCAGCAGCGTACAGGCCCGCGTGATGGAGCAGATGCACACCGAGGACGGCAAGCTGACCAGCCCCATCCGTGTCATCTGCCCCGGCCGTGTCTACCGCAACGAGGCCATCACCGCCCGCGCACACTGCTTCTTCCATCAGGTGGAGGGACTCTATATCGACAAGGACGTGTCGTTCACCGACCTCAAACAGGTGCTGCTCAGCTTCGCCAAGGAGATGTTCGGCCCCGACACGAAGATTCGCCTGCGCCCCAGCTACTTCCCCTTCACTGAGCCGTCGGCCGAGATGGACATCTCCTGCTTCATCTGCGGCGGCGAGGGCTGCGGCTTCTGCAAGCACACCGGATGGGTGGAGATTCTGGGATGCGGCATGGTAGACCCCAACGTGCTCGAACAGTGCGGCATCGACTCCAGCATCTACAGCGGCTATGCCTTTGGCATGGGCGTGGAGCGCATCACCAACCTGAAATACCGCGTCAGCGACCTGCGCATGTTCTCGGAGAACGACACCCGCTTCCTCCGCGAGTTCGAGGCTGCCGACTAACAATTAGGAAATGTAACAAAAGAAATGTTACATTTGACCTCTTTAATAAACAACGAATGAAGACGAATTACACGAATTTTACGAATTGATTTTCATTTTTACGAATTTCTGAGAAAAGCGCATAGAAGGACAATCTCTTAGAAGTGAAATAATTCGTGAAATCTATAATAATTCGTCTCATTCGTGAAATTCGTCTTAATTCGTTGTTGAAGAAAAAAAACATTCGTAAACTCAACTCAAGTTGCGGAAGTAGTGAAACCGTCTTCTGTAGGGTTTGGAAAAAAGAAAGCACTGTCCCTGTAAGCCGGGTTCTGTCCTGGCCACATAGGGCCAGTGCCTGCCATTTATCTACTGCGCACGTCACCATGCGCCTCTAGCGTTCTACCCTCCATCGCAGCCTTGCGGCACTCGGGCGGGCAACCCTCCTGCTCGATGGTTTACATGAACTTGCAGCCTCCAGCGGGAACAGCCCGGCGATCACCCGCCGGCTGGTGGTCTCTTACGCCACCTTCTCACCCTTACCCCAAAGGGGCGGTCGTTCTCTTCTTCCCTCACCAGCTGTCGCCAACTGCTTCTACTTTCAGAAGTGGAGCGCCCTGTGCTGCCCGGACTTTCCTCCCGCATCTCCTTTCAGAAACGCCAGCGGCAGAGCCGGGACAGTGCTTTCGGGCTGCAAAGGTAATGAAAAAAAAAGGAAAAGCAAAGAGCACCACCCAAATTTTGGGAAAAAAATGACGCTATAGTATTTGCTGTTTCATTTTTTATGTTTACCTTTGCACCGCGAATAGCAAGAACACTCATGTAACAGTCCCTCGGCGCCAGCTCGCGCAACTGGTGTTAGGGCCGGTAAGACGACTGTCCTCGAGCAGGGCGGGCATGGCTCTAGGGGATAATTGTATCATCAAATAATTAAAGCATTAAAATGGCAGAAATGAATTTTGGTGGCGTCATCGAGACTGTGGTCACCAGCAAGGAGTTCTCTTTGGAGAAAGCACGTGAAGTATTGAAGGACGAGGTCATCGCCGTCATCGGCTATGGCATCCAAGGTCCCGGACAGGCCTGCAACCTGCGCGACAACGGCTTCAATGTCATCGTCGGACAGCGCGAGGGAAAGACCTTCGAGAAGGCCAAGGCCGACGGATGGGTGCCCGGAAAGACACTGTTCAGCATCGAGGAGGCAGCCCAGCGTGGCACCATCCTCTGCATGCTCCTCTCCGACGCCGGTCAGATCCAGGTGTGGCCCACCATTAAGAAGCACCTCACACCCGGCAAGACCCTCTACTACTCCCACGGCTTCGCCATCAACTGGAGCGACCGCACGGGCGTCGTACCCCCGAAGGATGTCGACGTCATCCTCGTGGCTCCCAAGGGCAGCGGCACCAGCCTCCGCACCATGTTCTGCGAGGGCCGCGGCCTGAACTGCTCGTATGCCGTCTACCAGGACGCCAGCGGCAAGGCAGAGGAGAAGACCATCGCCTTCGGCATCGGCATCGGTGCAGGCTACCTGTTTAAGACCACCTTCGAGCGTGAGGCCACCAGCGACCTCACCGGCGAGCGCGGCTCACTGATGGGCGCCATCCAGGGACTGCTGCTGGCACAGTACGAGGTGCTGCGCGAGCACGGACATTCTCCCTCGGAGGCATTCAACGAGACCGTCGAGGAGCTGACACAGAGCCTTGGCCCGCTCTTTGGCGAGCGCGGCATGGACTGGATGTACGCCAACTGCTCCACCACTGCCCAGCGTGGCGCCCTCGACTGGGCTCCCCGCTTCCACGACGCCATCAAGCCCGTCATGGAGTGGCTCTACCTCTCCGTGAAGAGCGGCATCGAGGCACAAATCAGCATCGACTCCAACTCAAAGCCCGACTACCGTGCCGGACTGGAGAAGGAACTGGAGGCCATGCGCAACCAGGAGATGTGGCAGGCAGGTGCCGTCGTGCGCCAGCTGCGCCCCGAGAACAGCGTGGATTAATCCGATTTCATAAAACAACGAATGAAGTAGAATTACACGTTTTCATAACGCACAACGTAATTCTACTTCTTTCGTTGTTATAGTATTAATGATTGCTGAAGTAAAGTCACTGGAAGAACCGGGCATCCAGATGTTCGGCTATTTGACTGAGGCTCAGCTTCGTAGCAAGGCTGAGCCAGAGAAAGCCGTGTTCATCGTGGAGAGTCCGAAGGTCATCCGCGTGGCCCTCGACGCCGGTATGCAGCCCGTGGCACTGCTCTGCGAACGGCGGCACATCGAGGGTGATGCCCGCGACATCATCGCCCGCCTGCCCGATGACGTGCCCTTCTACACCGGCGACCGCGACCTGCTGGCCAGCCTCACTGGCTATACGCTGACGCGCGGCGTGCTCTGCGCCATGCGACGCCCGCAGCCCTGCAGCCTGGAAGAAATCCTCGGCCAACGGGAAAGAAGCCGCATCGTCGTCATCAACGCTGTATGCGACACCACCAATATCGGTGCCATTTTTCGCTCCGCAGCCGCCCTCGGCATCGACGCCGTACTGCTCACACCCGACTCTTGCGACCCGCTCAACCGCCGCTCTGTTCGTGTCTCTATGGGCAGCGTCTTCCTCGTCCCCTGGACATGGCTATCCCCCTCCGGATGGGGAAGTCAGGAGGAAGCCTTGCATCACTTCGGCTTCAAGACCGTCGCAATGGCCCTCACCGACAACTCCATCTCCATCGACGACCCCGTCCTGAAGGAAGAGCCACGCCTGGCCATCATCATGGGCACCGAAGGCGACGGACTGCCGCACTCCACCATAGCCGAGGCCGACTTTACCGTCCGCATACCCATGCACCACCAGGTTGACTCTCTCAATGTAGCCGCAGCAGCAGCAGTAGCTTTCTGGGAACTGCGGAAATAAACAAACTCTGCGGTCGAAACCCACCGAAACTCGTCTTTTTTCCTACCACTTTCGTAAAGTCTGATTTTTGGCGCTACAAGCGCTACTTTGGCACTTAACTTACTGGATTGCAGGTCGTTGTCTGTAGCTACAGGCCTCTTTTTGGTGCTACTTTAGTAGCTACAGGGATGTTACTAGCGAGAAAAGTGATAAGTGGTGAGTGGTATGTGAAAACGGCGTTCGTATTTTTTCAAACGGCGGCAGTATTTTTCAAAACGGCGGCAGTATTTTTTCAAACGGCGGCAGTATTTTTCCAAACGGCGGCAGTATTTTTCAAAACGGCGGCAGTATTTTTCCAAACGGCGACAGTATTTTTCAAAACGGCGGCAGTATGTGCCTGTAGCCACAAAAGTAGCGCCAAAAAGAGGCCTGTAGCTACAGACAACGACCTGCAATCCAGTAAGTTAAATGCCAAAGTAGCGCTTGTAGCGCGTATTTTCTCGCGCGCGTTATATACGCGCGCGCGTAGCGAGTCGATCTGTGCGGCTGGAATGACGCTGAAAACCTCTTCAATCAACAACCGCAATGACCAAAGGACTGACGGATGCTATAACACAGCAGAACGTAATCTAAAAGACTGCGGGTAGCCGACCGAATGTAGGGACTTAGCGAGCCTCTGCAGCAGAAATAGGCAACCCCTTAAGGGACGACGTTCTCTCATCACCTTCTCCAGAGGTGCTTCGCACTGTCCGGTTTTTGAGAGGCGACCGCCTTGCGATTCTACCTCTGTTCATCAGCACATGACGAGAAGTTTGACCTGCGGAGTTACGAGTAGTGGACGTAAATAGGATAAAGAAATATTACTTCTTGGAGGGCGTGAAACTTTCCCAAGTCTGGTCATCGTAGTAAATTCTTATTTCAACGACACGGCGTGCAGGTTTGTCAAGAATTTTCATTTCTTCACGGACGTTCTGCGAAAGTGTATTCCTGACACCATTGTGAAAAGGCAGAGCGGAAGAGACATGCCGAGGGGTAGGAGAACCATCCGAACCAAAATCAAGAACGGCTTCTGAAACCTGACCGCCAGCAGCTGCCGCAATTCCTGAAGATGGAGCAGCAGAATCAGCAGCCGATGACTGCTGAAACATCTGGCCAGTACCAAACATGAGCCAGTCGGTACTGATGTCAGGAATTTTCTTTTTAATCAACTCAATGATACTAAGGGTGGGCCGGGTACGGTCATTGAAGATTCCGCTAAGGGTGGCAGGGGTGGTTCCGATGAAATCGGCAAACACCTGTTGAGTCATGTGCTGCGACTCCATGATCTGTTTGATTCTATCCTTCATAACACTAATCACTCATTTTTTGCCCCAAAAGGGGCTTATTCTTAGAGTTTACAAAGGTAAAACAAATATTTGACATACGCAACATTTTCAAACAGAAATTTAGGCCGTTGAAATTTAAATTTATTAATTCGAATAAGTAAACAAAAATATACAGTCGCGATATTTTGCTGTATGAATTTGTAAACTCAAATTTTAAAGGACTTTTAATAACCTATATATTTCTAGAACAATTTTAGCTAAATTACAGAGAATAAACAGCATACCACGCTTTACATTTTTAAATATTGGCTAATATGCAGTTTTATCCTAGACAATCGTCCATTTTGCCCGTAATTCTATTTAGTAAGTAGATACTATTTTACTGATTATACGTATTTTATGCGCGTATTACTCAGACCGTATATTATGGGATTAAATTATTCAAATCGGCAAATTTAGATTCACGTATTCGAATTTGCAAAGATTGCACTCTGCTCCTGCTTTACATATTTAAATACCTAAAACCCTACATTTGTTAAGACCGGGCGACCGTTCGAAATTTTAAACTTCACAAAGCAAAATGCAAAATAATGCTAACGCTAAATTTGGGGGTGGCGAAAAAAGGGAAAAACGGCATATCTCAAAAATTCTGCACGACGGGTTCAGAAAGCTGTTTATTTTTGAGTTTTGAGAGGGGTCATTTCTTCTGCATGCCCTCTATTCATCGGCTTTTTGGCACAAAAAAAGCACTCCGCCGGAGTGCTCATTCTAGCATGGCAAGAGCAGGAAAAAGGCTCTTTTCAGTGCAAAATGTAAAAAATCAATTCCTTCATCAGCTCTCCTGGAGGGGTGTTTGGGTTGTCCAGACCCTTACTTTTGGCATCTGTTTCGCGTAGTTTGCCAATTATCTGCATCACTTTCACTCCGCTGTAGTTTCTCATGCCCGTCATATAGTCTTTCGCACCCCACGGAGATTTCATCCCCAGCCACGCCGCAACGTCCTCCTGACTGTTGCGGTTTGGGGCATAATAGGCAATCATCAGGTTCTGGAAATAACTGAAGAGCAACGGGAGACAGGAATAGACGCTTCCAGCCTTGGGATTTTTGTCAAAATAATTGATAATCTGGTTCGCCTTGAAAATGTTGCGATTTATGATGGCATCCTTCAGTTCGAAACTGTTGAAGTCCTTGCTCACCCCTATCTGGTCCTCCACTGTCTGGGGGGTCACGCGACGGTCGTCCTTGGGCAGCGTGATGAGCAGTTTGTCCAGCTCGCTGGTCAGGCGGCTCAGGTCGGCACCGATGGCTTCGGCGATGAGCTGTGTGGACTTGGGATCGATGCTCACGTCACGCTGACGGAGGTACTGCTCGATGAACTCCGGCAGCTTGTAGTCCTTCAGCTTCTGACTCTCGAAGAGCACGCCGGCCTGCTGTATGGCCTTCACGTAACTGAGCTTCCTGCCGTCAACCTTGCCGTTCTTGTGGCAGATGACCAAGATGGTGCTGGCCATGGGCTTCTCGAAATACTTCTGCAGGGCATCGGTCTGCTTGATGTTCTGCGCCTCTTTCACAATGACCACCTGCCGCTCGGCCATCATGGGGTAGCGGCGGGCGGCATCGGCCACCTGCGAGGCGGTGACGTCGCTGCCGAAGAGGATGGTCTGGTTGAAGTCGCGCTCCTCGGGAGCCAGCGCATGCTCCGCAACATAGTCGCAGATTTTGTCAATGTAGTACGACTCCTCGCCGTGCAAGTAGTACACAGGGGCAAACTTGCGGGCCTTCAGGTCGCGCATGATGCTGTCGAAAGTCACATTTTTCGCTTCTGCCATGGTAGGTTGAAAGTTTTTTTGTACCTTTGCGCCTGCAAAGATACGAAAAAAATGCAAATAAACCTACCTTCGTACGAAATAAAATTGCGCCAGCGGGATGGAAAGCAAGAGATTTTCGACTTCCTGCGCCGTCGCTATGTGTCGCTGACGCCCGAAGAATGGGTGCGCCAGCACTTCGTCCACTTCCTGGTGGAGCACAAGGGCTACCCGAAAGGACTTCTCGCCAACGAGCTGGAACTGCGCGTTGGCGAGAAGCGTCTACGCTGCGACACGGTGCTCTACGACAAGCAGCTTCAGCCGCAGATGATAATTGAGTACAAGGCTCCCGAGGTGAGCATCACCCAGCGTGTCTTCAACCAGATTACGGTCTACAACATGCTGCTGCACGTAGACTACCTCGTGGTCAGCAACGGTCTGCAGCACTACTGCTGCCACATGGACTACGAGCACGACAGCTACGAGTTCCTCACAGACATCCCCGACTACGCTTCAATGGGCTAGCCCCTATTATTGTTCACGTGTCACAACGTTTTAACCGCTACGCGGTCTTACATTTACACCATGTCGTTGGCGTCGGTGGCTTTCTTCGATGAAGAGGTCTTCTTCACGCCACTGCTGCTGCGGCGGCGCGAGGTCTTCTTCTCATCCGGTGAGACGGGCTTCTCCACCTTCACGCCAGCCAGTTCGGGGTCGATGAGGATTCGGCCGCAATACTCACAGACGATAATCTTCTTGTGCATCTTGATGTCAAGCTGCCGCTGAGGCGGAATCTTGTTGAAACAGCCGCCGCAGGCGTCGCGCTGCACGTAGACGATGCCCAGTCCGTTGCGGGCGTTCTTGCGGATGCGCTTGAACGAAGTCAGCAGGCGCGGCTCAATCTTGGCCTCCAGGTCGTGGGCCTTCTCGCGCAGTTTCTCTTCTTCGACGCGCGTCTCATCCATGATCTCGTCCAGCTCGCCCTTCTTCACTTCCAGGTCGCCCTCTTTCTCTTCCAGCACGGCGGCGGCACCGTCGAGCTCCACGTTTTTCTCGTCGATGCGACGGTTAGCTTCGTTAATCTTCTTGTTGCAGAGCTCAATTTCCAGCGTCTGGAACTCTATCTCCTTCGACAGCGTGTCGAACTCGCGGTTGTTGCGCACGTCGTTCAGCTGCTGCTTGTAGCGCTCCACGTTGGCGTTGGCCTCGATAATCTCGCCCTTCTTCTGGGAGATGGCACGCTGGAACTCGTCAATTTCGGCCTTGATGCGGTCGATGCGGGTGCTCAGGCCTTCTATCTCGGCCTCCAGGTCTTC
The DNA here is from genome assembly GCA_024697405.1 of Prevotella sp. Lineage (GTDB taxonomy): Bacteria > Bacteroidota > Bacteroidia > Bacteroidales > Bacteroidaceae > Prevotella. The sequence continues at coordinate 22,058 of JAILFU010000132.1, read as the reverse complement.
CACCTCCAGAGGCAGCTCGCCTCGGAGGGCTTTCTTCTCGTCGATGGCCGACAGGGCCGTCTGCAGTTGGAAGAGGGTCTTCAGTTTCTCCTCTACCGACAGGTCTGTAGAATCTTTCTTTGCCATAAATGACGCCCCCCTCTTATCCCCCCGGAAAGGGAGGAGGCCGCATACGGGGGCACGGGCCTATAGATATAATATTGGATTCGTGTTCGTCTCGGCTATTTCCGTCCTCACGCCGGGGCAGTCGCGCTCGATGATGTCGCGCAGCAGCTCCTTGGTGAAGTGCTCGCTCTCGTAGTGGCCCACGACGCAGATCTGTATCTGCTGCTCGTGGCCGAAGTACTGGTGATAGTGCATCTCTCCTGTCAGGAAGGCATCGGCACCACGGGCGATGGCCTCGTCGAGCACGAAGTCGCCGGCACCGCCACAGATGGCCACCCGCCGAACAGGCCGGCGCAGCATCTCATTGCACATGGCACTCTTGGCCTCCAGCTGCCGCTTCACATGCAGCACAAAGTCGCAGGCCACCATCGGCTCCGGCAGCGTCCCCATCACCCACTGGCCTTTCTCCAAGGAATTCTTCCCGGCGGGAAAACCGCCGGGCACGGGTCCGTGTTCGGCGGTTTCCCCGCCGAAGAGAGCGGTTTCTTCGCCAAAGCAGGTGTCCACCAGCCCCAGTCGCTCGGCAATCTTGAAATTCACCCCGCCACGGGCATTGTCCAGATTGGTGTGCATCGAGATGACGGCGATATCCTCCTTGATGGCTCGACGCACCGTCCGCTGCACATCGTTCAGGTCGGCCACCTGCTTCAGCCCCCGGAACAGCAGAGGATGATGGCTCACCACGAGGTTGCAGCCTTTGGCCGCTGCCTCGCTGATAATCTGCTCGTTGACGTCCAGACACAATAATGCCCCTGAAACCTCCGCCTCTGTCAACCCTATCTGCAGGCCAGCATTGTCCCAGCTTTCCTGCAGCGGCAGAGGCGCGAATCTCTCAAGGGCCTCCAGCACTTGCTTTATTTTCACGCTTCTTGTGGTTTTGAACTGCAAAGATACTGCTTTTCCGCGAGATGGCGTCAAGGCAGTGCTCATTTTAAGCAAAGTTTAACATTTCCCGCTGGATGACGAGAAACATGCGCACTGTCACCAGCCTTTCAGTCTGGTGTCGGCCTCCACCCGGTCCTCCACGTCATCGGGCAGCTGATGGAAGAAGTTGAAGCCCGTGCGGCGCTCCACCTCGTCCACGCTCACGCTCTGCTCGCGCCAAGGCTGCGGCGAGCCGTTGTTTTTGAAAATGAAACCCAGGGCACGCGGCTCGGGCTGGTCGCGGTAGACCACCTTGAAGAAGCCCGTGGGCACCCGCACCTTGTTCCGCCCAATATAGCGTGCATCTCCTGCGTCCTCAAACAGCGGCCCGCAGACGATGGTCAGCTCGCCGAAGCGGCGGGCCCACGTGCGACACTGCATCTCCAGCTCGTTCCAGTCGTCCTTGTTCAGGCCGTGGTTCTGCGGGCAGATGTTCGTCATGAGGAACGTCTCGGTCATCGCCGTGGAGTCCCACTTGTTGTCACCCGCCGGACACATGTGGCCGCGGTCATAGCGTGAGTTGTAGTAGTCCTGAAAGGTGGCCCTCGGCTCCGACACGGAGAAGTCCTCCTCGAAGCGCTCGTTCTCACGCAGCAGCCGCCCGTAGGTGTGATCCTTCGTCAGCGTCCACGCCACCCAGTTCGGCGTTCGTGTCTGCTTGTTATAGCTGGTCACATACCCCCGGCGCGTCAGCATCTTCTCGCTGACACCACGCCCCACGCGCTGCTTCAGCAGGTCGGGGGCGGCACTGTCCTTCGCGGCTTCACGACGGTTGGACTCAGCTTCACGGCGGTCGGTCTCAGCTTCACGGCTGTCCTTCACAGCGGTTTCCGTCCGGCTTTGGCGGCTGGAGAAGGTGTCAAAATCCATTCCCCCTTGTTTCGTCTGCCGGCATGCCGTCAGTACCACTGCCAGCAAAAGGAAATAATACATCTTCTTATTCATCGCTCCATCTCTTTTTGGGTGCAAAGGTAAGCAAAAAAACTTGAATTATGTTAAAAAATGGATTTTCTTTTAAAAAAAACGACAAAATTCTTGACTGTTAGGAAAAAAAAATGTAATTTTGCATATTAATGTCACAAATTATGTACGTACGCGCGCTTATATTAACTTTGAGAAGCCTGGTTCTCTGCTTGTCGATGCTGCTTTGCGTCACGGCCGAGGCCCAGCAGCGTGTATCAGTACGCAATAACCTGCTCTACGACGCTATGCTCACGCCGAACATCGGTGCCGACGTGATGCTCAACCACCGCTGGTCGCTGGGCATGACCGCCGGCTACCGTCCCTGGCCTACGAGCGACAATGTCAGCCGCAAATGGCGACACGTGCTCCTCATGCCTGAGCTGCGCCATTGGAGCGATTCTACCTTTGCCGACCGTTCGTGGTTCTGGGGCATCAACGCTGCATGGAGCCACTACAACGTGGCCGACGTGGGGTTCCCCATCGGCACTGTCTATCCTGCAGTGAAGCATGAGCGCCGGCAGGGTGACCTCGTGGCTGTCGGCGCCAGCATAGGGCGCTCGTGGCGGCTTAACCAGTGGCTGCGCCTGGAGGCTGAGGCCGGCATCGACGTAGGCTATACTAAGGGCGACATCTACGAGTGCGGGCGCTGCGGCTCGCTGACAGGCGACTATAAGCGCCTCTTCCTCGTACCGAAGCTGGCGCTGAACCTGGTGCTCAACCGCCACAAGCGGCCCGTTCCTGTGGTCGATGTCTACCCCGTCGACACGCTCCTCCCCCCGCCGCCACCCGCACCGCCAGTGCTGGTGTTCCACCGTGTTCCCGACTATGCCGGCCGGGCAGGTCTGCTGGAGAAGGACAACCCTGTGCTTAAGCATATCTCACAATACCGGCCCTACGACCGCACACGCATCCTCCGCAAGGAGAGCGGCGCCCTCTACGTGAACTTCCCGCTCGACCGCAGCCTCCTGCAGCGCGAATACCGCGAGAACGCACCGACACTCGACCGCATCGTCGACATCACCCGCCAGATCATGGCCGACAGCACGTCATCCGTGAAACGCATACAGATTGTGGGCCTGGCCTCCATCGAAGGTGCCGTCGCCCACAACGAGCAGCTGTCGCAGCAGCGTGCAGAAGCTCTGAAGGCATACATCCAGCAGCACGTTGCCAACGTGCCCGACAGCCTCTTTGAGCTGAACGGCGGCGGCGAGGCATGGGCCGACCTCCGCGACCAGCTCTGCGACGTGCTCGCCGCCCTCGAAGGAGAGACCACTGCTCCCGGCGGGAAAACCACTGCTCCCGGCGGAAAAACCACTGCTCCCGGCGGGAAAACCGCCGGGCACGGGTCCGTGGTCGGCGGTTTGCCCGCCGACGCCCCGTCAGCCGACGCCCCGTCCGCCGAGGCGCTCCGTCAGGCCATCGCCGTCATCGACGGCGAGAGCGATGCCGCCCGCCGCGAGCAACGCCTGCGCCAGCTGAACGGCGGCCGCACCTACCAGTACATCAGCCAGCAGCTGCTGCCCGACCAGCGCAACTCCGGCTACCTCCGTATCTACTACGACTATGTGCCCGACAAGACAGCTGCCGTCATCAACCACGCCAGCGAGCTGCTCAGCCAAAAGCGCTACCAGGAGGCCCTGCAGATGCTGCAAACAGTAGCCTCCGACCCACGCGCACAGAACGCCCTCGGCGTGGCCCTCTTCTACAACAACCACATGGGCGACGCCATAGAGTGCTTCGAGCGTGCAGCCAATGCCGACAATGCCGACGCTAAGGAGAACCTTATACAGATGTACCGGCAGCTGGAGAGATGACAAATGAATAATATATGTATATATGTAATACAATAATAATATAGGGAACACCGTCTTCACCTAGGGCAACAGGCAAACACCGCGAAGCCCGCAGAACCTGACAAAGCAAATGAACCCCTAAAGAAAAGAGCAAAATAAGAGAGAAAAAAAACTATTAGAGAACAACCATTATTAATTTTTTAAACCAACATTTAAGCGTATGAAAAAATCAATTTTCCTGGCCATGCTCAGTGCGATAGTACTGACCGGCACCATGATCTTCACCGCATGCTCCTCCTCCGAGGATGCCGTGGAGCCGAACCCCACGTATGACGGCACCGCCGTGAGGACGGACTTTGCCTTCAACATCTCCAAGGCTGCACAGACACGTATGAGCGGTACTAACGTACAGGAGAGCCAAAACTTCCGCGGCATGTCACACATGTATCTCTTCCCCTTTGACGGAATACCCGCTGATGGAAAAGAAACAAATATTACAAACAATTATGCGCTGGGAACTCTTGAAAACGCAGAGATTTCTACAACAAAATCAAAGAAGATTTACTCCTTGGTTCTGCCTATTGGAACCGACAATTTCCTTTTCTATGGCACAGCTACACGCGGCACTAACTCATATTTAGAGGTAGGCCGTCTTAGCAGCTCCTTCTACGACAAAGATGGCAATAAGAAGAGTTCTGCCGACGATATTAAGAACACAAATGGAATAAGCTTCTCTCTGGAAGGAATCGCCAGCTCGCTTGGTGACCATAGTAAGATTGCAGCATACCTGACAGCAATTGCAAATACTACTGACTGGGCAGGAACTGTCGACATTGTTACTAATCACACTCTCGAAAACTCTGGTGCCTACAAGGCATTGGCCGATCTTTACACAAAGTTTACCACGACAGTCAGCGACCGTTGCGGATCGGGCGAAGCTGTTGAGCGCACAATCCTTGACCTCTACAAGAGTGCAAGTCTTATAAACAATCAGAGTTCTGTACCAGGAGTAACAGAAATAGCAAGAGCTATCATCGATAATATTAATACAGCTGTTGATGGGGTCAAGGTTATTGTAGCACCATCAAATGAAACCCCAGATGACCCAGAGAAGTGGACTGCAACACTTGACCCAGTTGATTATCGTACCTTCCCTGCAAACCTCGGCTTACCGCTTGGTGCTGCTCAGCTGACGTTTAATTCTACCAATGGGTTCTCATATAAAGGAACGGTAGCTGCTGGAGCGACACTGTCAGGTGTCAGTTATATGGATATCTGCTATCCTGCTGAGATTGTCTATTTCGACAACTCCCCCCTGCGTGCCACTAATGTTTACAAAACAGAGAATGACTACCCTTCCACTCCGAAAACTTGGGATTATTTCGATCAAACATCTGCAGATGCTGGTTTCACAACAGACTGGAAAGATACAGAAGTTAAGGCAGACACACGTGCTGTAGCAATGCAAAACAATGTAAATTACGGCGTGGCTCTGCTACAAACAAATGTGAAACTGGCCCAGCAAGCTTTGACCGATAACATGGCACAAGTTTTGGGCGGTGCAGCTACAAATCAGACCGACATTGATGGTACTGGTATGAAGGTTACCGGCCTTATCATAGGCGGACAGCCTGCCACTGTGGGCTGGGATATGATTAGCCATGCTGATAATTTCACGAAAGTTATATACGACAACGATTTAACTTTCAAGAACACTGCTCTTTCAACGTCAGTTACAGATTTCAATTACACGGTTGTTCTTGACAACTATAAGTCAACACAGCATGATGATGTATATTTTGCTCTCCAGATAACCAATGGCGAAAAGGATTTCTACGGAAAGAGTGGCATGATTCCTGCTGGCCATACTTTCTATCTTGTAGGCAAGATGACTCTTACAAGTGAAGTACCGCAGACATTTGATTGGGCAAAATGCTCATACGATAGCAATAAATATCGTAAAGACACAGGCTATCGTATTACCGGAGAGGGCACAAAGCGTATCTTTATACAGGACTACATGACCAGAGCTTATATCACAATAAAGGCTGATGCTCTGCAGAATGCTTATAGCACGATTCCCGACTTACGCTCTACCGAAACTGTTTTCGGACTTTCAGTTGACCTGAAGTGGGAGCCTGGTCTGAGATTTAATGTGGAAATTTAGTAACATGTTACTGGGAGGCGGTGCCTCGCACCGCCTCCCACATTTTTAAATTATTGTACGCGCGCGAATGTCGCGCATTGCTCTTTGAAATTATTTCTACCAAATCCCTACGATGGCGAAGAAGCTGAACCCTACGGAGCACCGCATGACACGGCGCAGCCAGCAGAACGACTACTCGCAGCCCGGCATGTATCACATCACGCTACGGGTGGCCGACAGTCTGGGCAGGCCCTTCGGCCGCGTTATTGGTGATGCCTCCCTGCCCGACGGCAGCGACGGTGCCCCGCATGTGCAGCTATCGGCCATAGGACAGATGGTGAGGTACGAGCTGCTGAACAGCATCAGGACCTATTACCCGATGGTTGAGGTGCAGGACTATGTGGTGATGCCTGAACACATGCATTTCATCCTGGAGGTGCACGAGCCCCTCGTCAGCACACAGGGACGGAAGGCACATCTGGGACTGGTCATCGCTGGTTTCAAAAAGGGCTGCAACCGCCGCTACTGGGAAATGACCGGGCAAAGCCTGCCCGAGGACGGCCGGCGGGGGAAACCCGCCGGAACGGACGCCTGCGGAGGCCAAAACACCAGCGGCAGCCAGAACGCAGGGGGTGGTTCGTGCCCTGCGGTTTTCCCGCAGGGAGCAGCCGCAAGCCAACTGGGAGCAGCCACAAGCCCGCAGGGAGCAGCCACAAGCCAGCAGGGAGCAGCCCCAAGCCAGCAAGGCTACAAGGTGCCCTCCCGCATCAGCACGGGGCGGCCGGTGCTTTTCTCCGAGGGTTTCGTCGACGTGATGCCCTTGAAAAGCGGACAACTGGCGCAGCAGCGCGCCTACATCAGGAACAACCCCCGCAGCCGTCTGTTGCGCTCCACCCATCGCAGCGTGCTACAGCCCCTTCGCGGCGGCATCGACACCGCCTTGACGGTAAAAGCGCTGATGGGGTACCTAAAGCGCGAATGCGCCCCGTCACAGCTGACTCCTGCCGCAAGAACCCTGATAGAAAGCCGTCTGCTGACTACCAACGGAAAGATAGGCTGCGACAGTTACGGCAACCGCCAGCTCCTCTCGAAGCGACTGCTGCCCGTGGTATGCCACCGACGCGACGTTTCACAGTTCCCCCGCCAGAAAGCCGCCTGCCTGCAGGCCGCCCAAGAGGGAACCGTGCTGGTATCAGCACGCATTGCAGAAGGCGAGCAGGACATCATGGATACGACCCTGTCACAGGGATACCCCATCATACTGATACTGGATAACGGCATGCCTGACGTCTACCACCCTTCGGAAAAACGGATGGAACTCTGCTTGGAAGACAGGCTGCTGATAGTCACCCCGTGGCAACATCACTACCGCAGGACGGAAGAGGGCATCAGCGTTGTGGAGTGCAAGACGATGAACTGCATGGCGCAGGCTTTGTGCCGGACTAGGGATGACTGGTGGAAAACTGAGAGGTGAGAACTGAGAATTGAGAACTGAGAATTGAGAACCGAGAATTGAGAACTGAGAGAACACATCATATCATGGACGCAGCAAGGACACTGGTACTCCTGCTACTGGGCGCAATCGCGCAGGCTTCGTGCGACAGCATCGACGACGACCTGAGCGACTGCGGCAAGGACGTGCGCATAGAGTACACCGTACGCCTGCTGACGAACATGCAGACAGAGCTTGACACGGAGCTTACCACACCGCCGGAGCTACTGGTGGCCGATGGGCTGCGCCAGGCGCTGTCGGGCTATTTCAGTGACCGTGCCCACGACCTCGACCTCTCGTTCTTCTCCACAAAGGGTCTGGCCCACCACGAGAGCCACATCATCGACGCCCGTGAGGCGGCCTACACCCTCTACCTGCCCGTCAAGGACTACCGCCACCTTGGCGTGGCCAACACCACCGCCGGGCAGAACCTCACCACCAGCGGCAGCGACGAGCTGGCCGCCTATACCATCAGCCAGCTGACCGCTGACAGCATCGACAGCCACAGCAGCGGACTCTTCACCGCCCGGGCGAACATCAACATCGACGACCAGAGCGTCAAAGACCAGACCTTCCACGTCTGGCTCTACATGCAAAACAGCGCCGCCGCCCTGGTCCTCGACCCCGGCACAAACCAGTTCCGCAGCATCCGCGCCTGCATCGCCGGCACCGCCAGCAGCTTCCTGGTCAACGACAGCACCTACGCCTTCGACCACAGCCGGCCTGTGCGCATGACAACCCTCGACAGCGACGGCAGCGGTCTGCACTGCCTCTACGGGAAGTGCTTCCCCTCGCCCGACATGCCTGGCACGCGGGCCGGGATGACTACCGACAAGGACAACGCCTGCTGGCAGCTGCACGTCTACGTGACGCTCCTGGACGGTACCGTCACCGAGAGCCGCCTCTACATCCCCACCCGACTGCCTGCCGGCGAGCTGCGCATCGTGAAGGGATTCCTGCAGGCCGACGGCACTGTGGTGCCCTCGCAACAGGAGGTGGGTGTTAGTGTGCAGCTCGACTGGAAACCCGGCGGTACCTACGAACCGGAACTTTAGAAACCACGAATTAAGACGAATTGGACGGAATTAGATACATAGTAGTGACATTGATGGTGCTGACAGCTCTTGCGGGCTGTCGCGACTATGTCGATGACCCTGCCGACGGCAAGGCCAGCGGGCCTAGCCTGGCGTTCTGTGTGTCTACCAACAGGGGAGCGACTCGCATGAGCGATAACGTCACACAGGTGGATGGCACGTTCCGCGACATTGCAGAATGGTATATCCTGCCTTTTGATTGTGATGCACCTGTGGGCATAGACGAATTCCTGCAACCCGCCGTAGAAACTGTTGTCATTCCATACGAGTCTACCCTAAACTACTATGACGACCATTCACCCGACATCCCCACAGGAACGAAATCCTTCATCTGCTATGCGAGACCCCAATCTGTAGACAATGGATTCATATATGGGAGTCTCACAGCTAGCTTCCCCACAGGAGAGGGGAGAAAAACGACAGCTGACATCACCTTCTCCCCCGAAGAGATATATAAAGAGAAGGCTATCGGAGGGACGAAGCCGAGCATTGCCACCGGGGCTACGGCCATCGCCAGCTATCTGACGGCCATCGCCAAGGCAACACCAGAGGAAGGCAGCGCTTGGTACGAGACTGACCTTTTCAGAGGCCTCTTCCTGAAGTTTGTCAACAAGGGGCACGTCATCGCAGCATCCGACACGAGCGCCACTAAATGGGCATTATGGCTGAAACAAGAACTCATCGGCCTGCCAAAGGAAGGGATGCCAGAACTTACAGAGGCCGAATCAAATATGAAAACGGCCATCCTGACTGCCATAGGCGACGGAATCTCCAACGATTATCCCTCTACCATCTTCTTGCCCGAAGGTGCCGCCGTGGTGGAATGGAACACGTCAACAAATGCCTTTGAGGTACAGGTGGAGACTACCATCGAGGCGAACATCAACAGCTTGGACCGATTCATCTATCCTGCCGAGCTTTGGTACTATACCAACAGCAATATCAAGACCTCCAGCAGTACTTGGCTGGAAGAGTTCAGCGGTACTTGGGACGAGGTGCTTGAGAAGCATGAAAACGACAATGCCACCGTCAATGGCGGCGAGGCTTCCATCGTTATCAAGACCCCGCTGAACTATGCCGTGGGGCTTCTGAAGATAGCGATGGTGGTCAGCAGTACACTGACTGACGCTTCCGAGACCCCGAAAGAAATCACGCTGAAAGATGGCAAGACAGCCGGCGAGGAAGCCACCTTCCCCCTGAGTGCCGTATTCGTCAGCGGACAACACACGCAGAACTTCGACTTCACGCCCAAAGAAAACACCGACGAGAAGATTATTTACGACATGTATGGCAAAGACCCCGAGACTGGCAAACCGCTTTTCACGATGGGTACTGCCCTCCGTCCCCCGTCATCGCCTACGCCGGAATCGAATCCTACAGTCTTCACCAATACCCTGGTGCTACAGACCAAGGACGAGACCAACGTGCGCATCGCTCTGGAGTTCACGAACAACAGCGGCGAGGACTTCGAGGGTGCCAACGGCACTGTATTTCAGGGCACAAAGTTCTACCTCGTGGGTACCATCGAGGTAAAGGGAGGTCATACTGGCGACGAGGAGTTCAAGAACCGCGTATTCACGAAAGACCGCATCACATGGGGTACTGTGACCATCAGCAGTCTGCAGCAGGCATACACCTACTTGCCCGACCTGCTCGACCCGAGGCTGGAGATAGGCATACGGCTGGTGCCCGACTGGATTCAGGCCACCACGACGAATGTACCATTATGAGTTAGGAGTTAGGAGTTAGGAGTTAGGAGTTAGGAATTATATAAATAATGAGGAGATTGACAATACATATTGGTGGAGCCTTGCTGCTGCTTATGGCCATGCTGATGACGGCGTGCGTCACCGGCGATGGCGACGGCGGCGGTGTGGTCATCGGCCCTGAGACCGACGACTGCTACCTCGACATCTATGTATATGCCCCCGACCGTCCCATTGTCACCCGTGCCGACGTAGGGCCGATAGCTGCCATCTACGAAGCCGAGAGCAAGATACACAGCCTGCAGATTTGGGTGTTCCGCCACAGCGACGCCAGCACCGCACCGGCCGTGGGCTACCTAGAGCCAGACCCCGTATTCCTCAACGAAACCGGCTACCAGAAATATCAGATGCTGCTCGACCGCGACTTCGTCAAGACCCTCGAGGCGGTCGACGTCTATGTGGTGGCCAATGCCGCCAGCGTGGGGCTGACAACACTTAATAAGAAGACCACTCGCGCAAGTCTGGATGCAGCAGTCATCAACACCGAATATTTCGGCACGACAGACCTTTATGACAAAGACGAGTTAGACCAGGATGGCCATCCTGACGCCACTCCCGCCAGTGGACGAATAGCCACCAGCGGCCTCCCCATGTCTGCCATTGTCGAGGAACAGCCCATCTGGGGCTCCTTCCCCCACCTGCGCATCGGCCGTTCAGAGAACGAGACCACCATTCTGGAGCTCACCCGCGCCGTGTCGAAGCTCCGCTTCGTGCTCTGCCAGATAAAAAATCAGGTAGAGACAAAGACGCTGGAGAGCATCAACGAGATCAAGCTGAACGGAGGGCTGATACCTACAGAGACAAGTCTCCTCCCTGGAACGACAAGCTATACAGGGAAATATGTTACCGGCAACCCACCCTCCGACGCCATCACCTACGTTGGAGCAGGGAAAGCTATAGAGAAACTGGTCCACGCCCTTGCCGCTAATAGTCCTTCAACGCACCAGGCGCTTCCAGCCGTCGACAATCCCTTGGTCTATGCCTACGAGACCCAGAACGCCCAAGTTTATGAAGACTTGATCAATCATGCAGCCGACGAGGAATCGTCAAGAAAGCTGACCAATCGTACCTGGCTGAATCAATACGGCGCAGACAATGATGTGGAAGAACTGAAGGCAGACAAACTGACAACAGACGACCTTCCCCAGCTGAAGGAACTCGGGCTGACCTACCTGCGCGAGAGCGACAAGCAGCTGACGGGCACCATCAACTATACATATATCACCGGGCAAGACCAAACCGGGCAAAATATTACGGAGACCAAGGAGGCCACCTTCGCCATGGCCGCGCCGGGCGACTTCCTGCGCAACCACTCGTGGATAGTCTACATCTACTATATGGACTCCGAGATATATACCCTCACGGTGACCCATATCGGCATGAGGAGCTGGAATGATGACCCAAACTCAGAAAACCCGATTGTCTATAACTGGTGAGAGAAGGGAGAAGCGAGAAGTAAGTAATAAGTAATAAGTGAGAAGTAATAAGTAATAAGGAAACAAGGAAAAAGTGAGAAATGAACTGCGACATATTGCCATGATGCTCTGTGTGGGTGGAACACTTGCGCTGGCAGGCTGTGCCGATGACACTGCCGACGTCGCTGAGGGGCAGCGCACGCATACGCTGCGCCTGTCGCTGGGCACCACGTCGTTCCAAAACAGCGACGCCACCACGCGTGCCACCACCCTTCCTTCCGGCTTCGAGCAATACGTCCATGCCAGCTCTGCCCATCCCATCATGCAGATACAAGGCTACATGACCTACGACATGGGAAGCGGTCCCAAATACATATCCTGCCTGTTCAACCATGTGGAGAACACCGAGGGCGACCCCGTCCACACCTGGCAAACGACAGTGCCTCTTTATTCGCTGCGGACCGAAGCCCCAACGACTGCCAACGCCACCTACCACCTCTACGGCTTCATGCCCAAGGCTGACGTGAACGACAAAGTGACCGTCGAGCCCTACGACGACAACACCAGCGACGCCGTCCCCGCCTCCTTCGAGAAGGGTGCTGTACTGACGCTGAACAATCTGAACGCCCTCACAGCCAACGACATCTGCGTCATCGTGGGACTGAAAGGCTATGGCAAGGGCGAGGGCAACACCACTGTCCCCAGCGACATGTCTGGCCGCCTGGGCTATTTCGACTACTACCCCGAGACCGAGGGCGACTTCATCTACCTGCTCGTCGACCATCTTTATGCCGGCCTGCAGTTCAACATGAGGCTGGGTCCCGAATACAGCAAGCTGCGCAGCATCAAGGTGAAGAACCTCAAGCTGAAGTCGATTCCCGTTCTGGGCGAAACCGACGTGGTGGAGACCGTCACGGTCGAGGTGACGATAGCTGCCAACACGGGCGGCAACGCGAGCACCGACCCCCTCCGCTCGGTGGTTATCAAGAACATGGTCAGAGGCTCCAGCCCCAAGACGGCCGAGATATACAATGGCGAGCCCAAGACGCTGCCCTCAGGTGGCAATTACGAGAATTTCTATGCCTGCCTGTGCCCCTCCACCAATCAGAGGTTCATCCTTGAGACCACCTACGACGTCTACGACAAGAATGTTGACGAGGCCCATCCTGACGGCAATCTGATCAGCAAAGACCGCGTGGCCCGCAACGAAATCGGACTGACGTATGACCTGGCAAGAGGACTGATGCACCATATCAACATCACCGTAGAACCCACCTACCTCTACGTGATGTCCGACCCCGACCTGGAGAACCCGGAGCCGAAGTTCGTGGTGAACTAAGAAACGGAAAAGAAATAAGACAATGAGAATGAAGCGCTACATATATAAATGGAAATGGGATAAGCGATGGATGATTACTTTATCATTCGTCCTCTGCCATCTGTCGTTTAGCGTAGCGCAGACCACCAGTGGTGACGAACCCAACGACGCCAATGGCGACGAGATTAAAATCAAGATTGGCGGCAATGTCTATGGCGGCGGCAACAAGGGCGAGGTAAAGGGCAACACCAACGTCTCCGTGTACGCCGGCAACATCGGTGCGCGGACTACCGACGCCAGTACGACAGGCACAGGCTCCACCACCACAGAGCCCATTGCCGAGAGTCATTCAGGCAAGGTATTCGGCGGTGCCCGCATGGCCAACGTGGGCGGCAGCGCCTACGTCCACATCGACGGTGCCCATGCTTCCGGCGACATGGTCATCAACCAGGTCTATGGCGGCAACGACATCTCAGGCGTCATCGGCTCCAACCCCAAGGCCACCAAGCGGCTGCCCGCAGAGCTGACAGATGCCTCGACGAAAGAGGTTGACAACACCTGGAACAGCTTTGTGCGCGTGTCGTCAAAGATGAATGCCGCTGTTCACTATACACAAGATGAGATAGATAATGCACAGGCTGGCGATCCTGCCTTTGGCAAGACTACCGATGACATCAAGACTCCCGCCACACTGGCCGAAGGCAACAAGAAAATCTTTATCGGCAAGCTCTTCGGCGGCGGCAACGGCGACTACTTCTATTCCTCTTCTCCTGCGGCAAACAATAAAGTCACCCACAAGATCTTCTTCAAAGAGGGCGATACCGACCCCATCGCCACGAAGGTCACCGACGAGGGTGAAGCCGGCTTCAACATTCCCGAGCTGGCCAAGAGCTTTATCGACATTCATGGCGGCACCATAGCCGATGCCTACGGCGGCGGCAACAACGCCACCGTGACGGAAAAGGCGGTCATCTGCGTCGACAACCACAGCAATACGGTGACCCAGATTACCAGCAACGGAGAAGACCTGCTCAAAGAGGAACGCTACCGCGAGATGGGCGTTTGGAACGGCCTGCTGCACTTTGAGAGCGCTGAGTTCCAGATAGGATTTCTCTTCGGCGGCAACAACAAGGCGACAATGGACATCCGCCCCACCTGGAACCTTCAGGAGGGCGCAGTACGCTACCTCTACAGCGGCGGCAACAAGGGTGCCATGATCTACGAGCACGGTCTGTTCCTGGAGATTCCCGAAACGTCAAACATCGTTGTCGACAACCTCTTCGGTGGCTGCCGCATGGCCGATGTGCACCCCATGAAGAAGAACGGTACCACGTATGAAGAAGTAGAGAAAGTCATCAACGACATCGCCGACTACAACTTCCCGCCTAACCTGGCGGCCCGTGTCGTCATCAATGGTGGTGATGTCAACAACGTGTATGGCGGCAACGACGTCAGGGGTAAGGTCTATTTCGGCAATGCCGTAGCCATTCTTCATAACGTCCGAGGCGACGTGTATGGCGGCGGCAACGGTGCGTACGCCTATACTGACAACGAGAAACTGAAGGACGAGGAGAGCTTTAGCGATTACTACTACGAGCATGACAACTCAGAAAATGCTGCCGTCAAAGGCCTGCTCGATGTGCGCCCCAATGCCGAGCAGGTGTCCATCGTTGTGAGAGGCAAGGACAAAGACCATCCCACCATCATCGGCGGTTCCGTCTACGTAGGCGGCAACTGCGCCACGCTGAAGTCTGAGAACAGAAAACTGCCCAACTATCCCCTGACAGAGCTGAAGATAGGCTCCCACGCCATTATCGACAAAGTATTCCTTGGCAACAACGGCGAGGGCATGGTGACCTTCAACCCGGTGGAAAAGGATGAATCAGGTAAAGTCATAAAGGAGGAAGGCGTGCTGCATGTCTACAAGAGCACTGACAAGACATCTGACGGGAGTCAGTACAACACCATGGACCTGACCGATCCCACCCAGATGGCCATCTACATGTCGGGTGTGTCCATGAGCCAGAGGCCCCGCCTGACTATTGAAGACAGCAAGAAAGGCGACCGTTTCGACTACGAGCCCTACTCCTCCCACATCGGTTCGCTCTACTATGGCGGCAACCGTGGCAGCATGACCTACAGCGGCCCCATAGAGATAAAGCCTGATGCCCCCGTCTACATCTACGACAGGCTGGTGGCAGGATGCAACAATGCCAACATTGCGAAAACGAGCTACAATGCCCGCTTCGAGGGAGGCATCCTGGGTTCTGCCGATGAACAGGCAGAAGGCGGCTATCTGGAAGACGGGAAAATCAGAGACCGTGTGCTGATAACCCTCTCCAAGCTCAGGTTCCAGCCGCAGCGTCTGAACAAGACCACCACCCCGTATACACTGGAGTGGAACACCATCAAGAATTTCAAGGATGCCGACGGCAATCACATACCTGTGGCCTTCGACGATGACACCTGGTGCAGAACCGGCGAAGAAGGCGAGACCGCCGCAGACATCGCCCAGAATTCCTACGTCAACCGCCGTCTCCTGGGCGGCAACCTCTACGGCGGCTGCTACGAGAGCGGCCATGTCAACGGCAACGTGGTCATCAACCTGAACGGCTCGTTGCACAACCGTCACGAGATATTCGCTGCCTTTGAAGGAGAGGAAGACGGCGACGACATCCTCTACGAGCCCCCATCAGGCGGTTACAACATCACTAAGCGCAACTCCGGCGTCATCCTCAACGAGCAGGGCATGGACGTGCTGGGCGAGGCACTGACCGTCTTTGGCGGCGGCAAGGGTGCCGGCACGCAGATTTGGGGCAGCTCCACCATCAACATCACCAAGGGCTACACCTTCCAGGTCTTTGGCGGCAGCGAGAGCGGAGCCATCGGCAAGGCCGACTGGACGGAAGGCACGCTGAATCCTGCCACAGAAGCTTACGAAGGCGGCTACTACAACTATCCCACCGTCGGCAAAGCTGAATACGAAGAGAAATACAGCACCTACATCACCCTCCACGACCCCGAGAATGGCCAAGGCGTGCCCCGTGGCTCCGACAGTCCTGCGAATTTGGCCGACGTGGAGTTTATCTATGGCGGCGGCTTCGAAGGCCCCGTCCTCGGCAGCACCCACGTGAACCTGGACAACGGTCGCCTGTTCAAATCGTTCGCCGGCTCGTGCAACGCCGACATCCTCGGCCATACCGAGACCTACATAGGCCTGAACGGCTTCCCCTATCTGCGCGACCATGTGTACGGCGGCAACGACCTGGGCGGTGAAATCAAAGGCACGAAAGACTACACCGACCGCGTCAGCGACGAAGCACTGCCCATGGTTCACCCCACCGACGCCGACGGCGACGGCATCAAGGACGTGCTGCAGGCCAATGCCTACGTGGAGTATCGCCAGGGAAACATGAAGAGCATCTTCGGTGGCTGTTTCGGCAACTACGACTACGAGGAAGAGTTCCCTGCCCCCAATTATTCCTCCCCCAAGCTGAACAATGCCTTCGTCAACTTCCGTCCCATTGACAACGCCCAAAACCATGCCGACATGGTATTCGGCGCCGGCGAGGGAAGTCCTGGCTTCCGCAAAGGCGACGAGATGCAGAACCGCAGCTACGTGCTGATAGACATCGCCGACGAGAAGGGATACTTTGCCAACACCGAGGTGTTCGGCGGCGGCAGCAACAACGGCCTGGGCATGGGCTTTGAAGCAGCGGCGACCCTGGCCGACGGCTTCAACCTCGACAAGGTGTCAGCTATCATCGACCTGGCACGCGGCCAGATCAGTGCTGCCTACGGCGGCTCCTACCACGAAGGCATCACCCGGCGCACCCTGGTGAACGTGCCTGAGCAATCCTCCGTCATCATCAACAACATCTTCGGTGGAGCCTACGGCACGCAGATTCTCCCGCCATGCGATGTCTACGAGTCGAACGTGAACTACCGTACCCACAACGACAAGGCCCGCGTCACCGGTGCCATCTATGGCGGCAACAACAACGAGCGCCGCACACTCTTTACGAAGGTCAACATCTCCGCGCCTGTCATCTCCAGCGACAAAGGCTATACCGGCACGGTCTATGGTGCCGGGCGCGGTTTCGACACATGGTCGGAGCATACCGAGGTGAATCTTGAGCCAGGTGCCAGAGTCTATAATGTATACGGTGGCGGCGAGATGGGCCACGTGCTCAACTCCGCAAGCGTGCAAGCCTATATAACACAATATAAGGACGGCCCGTCTGACCAAATTTCCGAAGACGATCCTTTCTGGAAAGATTCGAGCAAGTGGACGCTGACCGACGGGAAACGGATTCCTAATACCGCCGAGCTGAAAGCCCGATGGGCTTCCGACTGGAATGATGCCTGGGCGATAGGCAGCTACTATATCCCCGACGCTGACGGCGACGGTGAATGGACAGACTATGCCCACAACAGTCTTACCAATCTTGACCAGGTAAGCCCCCGGGCAGAACTTGACGAGAAGACGGCCGCACAGTTGGACGGTAAGACGAAGCACAACACCAACGTCATCATCAACGAAGGAGCCATCGTCGAGGGCTATGCCTACGGCGGCGGCCTGGGCGATGCTTCTGTGGACCTCAGCGGCGATGTCTATGGCAGCACATACATTACCGTGCTCGGTGGCGAGGTGCAGAAGGATGTCTACGCCGGTGGCCGTGCCGGTGGCCTGGACAACCTCTTCGGTGCTGAAGAATTCGATAATGACAACAACATATTCACAGCCACTGCCAACGCCTACATTCAGGGCGGCACGGCGCGTAACGTCTATGGCGGCGGCTATGAGGGTCATGTGGGTCACCATCAGGGCGATATCTCCACAGGCACCACTGGCGACCGTCCTGCCGAGTCGTATGTGGTCATTGGCAAGACAGGTGCCGACACCTTCACCGGCGGTGCCCCCGCCATCACCCGCAACGTCTATGGTGGCGGCGAGGGCGGCTCGGTCTACGGTACCTCCAACGTGACCCTGAACAACGGCATGATTGGCTACCGCTACAAGAACACCGGAACCGAGAGTGCGCCAGCATACAGCTATGTGCCTGAGCTGGACGACCAGAAGCCTGGTGACCTGGATCTTTCAGGCAATGTATTCGGTGGCGGCTATGTGGTGAACAGCTATGTGGACATTGCCAATGTTTCCTTGTACGGAGGCACTGTCCGCGGCAGCGTCTACGGCGGCGGAGAGATCGGGCCAATAGGCCGCGGCACGATGAAGTCGGGAACCTATTCCGCAGGTCTCCAGAACGGCGATGCCCATATCTTCAAGGCCGGTGCGACCCATATCAGGATGTACAACGGCCATGTGCTGCGCAACGTCTTCGGCGGCGGCCGTGGCAAGGACAGTTGGGGCGGCGACGGCACGATGTATATGAAGCCTGAAGTACTTGCCACCGTAGACCTTGGCTGCAAGGGTTACGTCTTCGGACAGACCGATGTGAACATCTATGGCGGCGAAGTGGGAACCTCGGAAGACATGGCTGCGGAAAAGAAATACGGCAACGTCTTCGGCGGCGGCGACGAAGGTTCCGTCTACAGCGCCTACGAGCAGAACGGCATACTATACGTTGGCAATAAGCCCGCAAACAGCCATCGCTATGACAAAGGCGATGAAGGCTACTACTACAAGCACAACGGTACGGCGTATGTCGACGACAGCGGAAACGCCCTCACCACTGGCGCAGAGAAGCACCTGACCGAGGACTGCCATGTGCTGGTGGAGCCGTGGCTGCAGGTCACGGGCACATCCATCAATTACGGCGGCAAGACCTACGCCGTTGGCGACTACATCCCCACGTCCTACCTGAATACCCTGGGCAAGAAGAATAAGGAAACCGGCGTTTGGGCCTCGGGCTGGGACAATCTGGATGCCGGCTCAAGGGTAGGCAACAAATTTGAGGAGCGCGGCGTCCTCATCCGCAATGCCGTCTTCGCTGGCGGAAATATCGGCGTTGGCAGTGAGATGTTTGCCAACACCAATACTGTCTTCGGCAATGCCACCGCCACCATCCACGATGCCTACAACCGCGACCTCATCACCATCGGTACAGGCCACACCGGCGGCCTCTACGGCGACGGCAATCTGACCTTTGTCGACGGCTACCGTGAGCTGAATATCACCAACTACGGCACCGACTACTACAACATCAAGGAGGAGATAGGCTCCAGCGAATACGAGGCACTTCCGTCCCGCGAGCAAAACTACTACGAAATCAAATACAAGTGCCAGAAGGAGTGTACCGACAACGAGGGCACCACCTATAAACCAGGTTCCACCCTGCCCAAGGACGAGCTGTTGGTGCTGTTCGAAAACCAGTCTGCCGTCATTGGAGACAATTCCGAACCCAAGACCGAGTATTGGATTCAGAACGGTGTGGTGTCGCGCTATTCCGGCCGCATCATGAACACCATCCAGCGTGCCGACTTCTGCGGCGTCTTTGGCAGCCGAATGGTGATGAAGGGTGCCCGTGACCGTGTGGTCAATCTTGAGGACAAGACCGACTATACCATCAACCGTGTGCGCGAAGTGTCGCTCAACCTGAAAGGCTCTTCTGTCGCCGGTGACAACAGCGAGTTCGCCACCCACGGCAACTACTTCGGCATCTACAATGTCGTCAACTATCTTGGAGCCCTGACCAGCGACGTGGATTTCTATGGTGATGTGCGTTATACCGACAATAAGGATACTGGAAAATACAAGACTGATGCCAATGGCAAGAAATACGGCGTGGCCTCTTTCTCAGACTGGAAGAAAGAATATTCCAGGGATCCCCGTCGCAACAACGGCAAAAGCCATAACCAGGTGGCCCTGGCCTCCGGTGTCTATTTGGAGCTGACCACCGAGGAGAGTACGGGCAAGACGCTCACTGAGAAGGTTTGGGGCCCAATTACCGGCGTGGTGGAGCTAGACCTTATCAATATTTCCAATGGCCTCGGCGGCGGATACGTCTATGCCAAGAACATCCATGGTGTGCGTGAGGCCACAGGCAAGAGGCAGACGCTCTTAACCGAGATGAACTTGAGCGGCGGCATCAACGGCGCCCGTGCGGCTACCAACAAGAGCTGGAAGTATATCGAGACGGAAACAACGGCCACCAACAGTCAGGAGTATTGGGAGACCTCCGGCAACTTTGTGCACAACACCCAGGTTATCATCGACGACTGCCACGACGAGAACAACCGTTACCTGATGTCGGATGCCAAGCGTGTGCCGGCTCACAAATGGTACATCAGGGGCACCGTGTATGTCTACGACCGCTATATCACGGCCGTCACCGGCAATCCCAACGCCTACAGCGAGACCGTTGCCCTGCCCATCACTGTCTCGGCCGCTTCACACAACAAGATGAAGCTGCTCGACGTGCAGCCCAACCTCTATGCCTACTATTCCTCTTACAATGCCAGCACCAAGACCCCGCTTAGCGGCGAGCAAAAGCTGGTCATCAACGATGTGACATACGAGTTGAACACCCCCATCAGCTATTGGGACTGGTATCTGCTGCCTAAGGCAGAGCAGAACCTCTTCGTAAAAGACACCTACGTCACTACAGCTCCCTGCGTGGTAGGCTCGGGAGCCGACAAGGAGTCACATCCTGAAGGCTATGTCATGCTGCCAGATGACTATGACAGGCTGTGGGATAAGGCCGTAATGGTAGACCTGACACCAGACGACAACATCGACGACCCGGAAAAGGTGGTTCAGAAGGTGGTCATCGACGAGGAAGGCAACGAAGTGGCCGTTACCGACGTTGACGGCGTCACTCCCGTGTATGTGCCCTTCAACTCCGTGTTCCACTCGTCAAACGACGTCAGCCACACCAGCGGCTATATACTGACCCACGAGCTGACCAATCCTGGCATCTGGAACGACTGGTACACAAAGGTCAGCAGTGCTACGCATGAGAAGCAGCAGGCAAGCGGCACCGGCTATGAAGACGGGCCCACCTATCATCTGAGAGCGGATAAGCTTGGTGAGACCCAAAACGGCAAGCTGCTTGGTCAGCGCGAATATAAGATTTCACGGATTATCCCACAGAAAACATATAATGACTATAACGATCTGCCTGCGTCAGCTCTGCAAGATACAGAACAGGCCGAGTTTGAAGCCGCATACGTGGTGTTGAACGAATGTTCGACTTCCGACCGTCGCTACTATCCCGGGGCTGCAGTTGACTCCACCGAGGCAGTAAACTTAGGCTCAAACGTTAAGCCTGCCTACGTCTGCATAGGTAGTATCCAGCTCTCGCCTACAAAGTACATCTTCATCAACGAGCTGATGACTGCCGATGAGTTAGCAGATCTCAAGCGTGACTATCCGAGTTCTGCTACTGAGCTTGACAAGCTGGTTGTACCCGCCTATTACTGCACGAAGGAAGGCCTGTATGGCGGCACCTACTTCAAAAAGGACGTGAACTACCGTGCACTGGAGACCTTCAGCTCCTTGTCGGAAGAAGAGCGCGATTACTTCGAGTTCAACTACGATGCCCTCGACCTGCTCATCGACCCGACCTACGGACAGACGCAAGGTCATAAGTACCAGTATGACAGCAAGGCTGCTACTTTGGCAGGGGCTAATGCCAATGCTGCCCACTACTCGCTCAGCACACCACTCGATTACACGGCAACGTTCGACGGTACCAATGGCACCACCAGCATGAATGTGCTGGGCGGCAGCGTCAAGGTGACTCATGCCAACGGAACAGAGGAAACCGTTTCGACGATAGTGAAAGGCGACGTGCTGGAAGACGACGTCTTCGAGTCACTGATGAACGAGCAGTACCACTATGCGCCCATTGATGTCGAGGATGTAGTAGACGAGAATAACGAACCCAAGAAATACTACGTAGTCAATACCGATTTCTTCTATAATGAGCCTTTCGCCGTGGGACAGGTCATTGACGAAAAAACGTATGAAGCACTGCCTCATTTGACTGGGGAGGGACAATTGAATCTCTGGCCGAA
>JAILFU010000075.1 GCA_024697405.1 Prevotella sp. | reverse complement strand
GTTACAGCGGCATGTCGGGGCGCATCACGTCGTGGCACTTCACCGCATACTGCTTGGACAGGCTGTATGGGACAGTGGCACGGATGTCCTCCACGCTCGATGCGAAGCTGACGGTGTATTTGCCGGGAGCCGTCTCCCAGGACTGGGTGGCCTCGTTGTAAGATGCCAGGTCGTAGAGCGAGAGTGCCATGGTGAGCGTCTGGCTCTGGCCGGGCTGCAGCTCCTTGGTCTTGGCAAATGCCTTCAGCTCGCGGGCAGGCTTTTCAAGACCGCCAGCGGGGGCGCTGACATAGAGCTGCACCACCTCCTTGCCCATGCGGGAGCCAGTGTTGGTGACGGTGACAGTAGCCGTAAACCCATCCTTCGTGGCCTTGACGGCAGGCTTGCTATAGGCAAAGGTGGTGTAGCCCAGGCCGAAGCCGAAGGGATAGGACACGGACTTCTGCGAGGTGGTGAAGTAGCGATAGCCCACGTTGATGCCTTCCGTGTGCTTGGTGTAGTCCTGGAACTCCACCTTGTTGTTGCCACGCTGGCGGGGAGCAGCCGGGCGCACGTTGGGGAAGCTGGAGCTCGACGGGAGGTCGGTGAGATTGTCGGGCCAGGTCATGGTGAGCTTGCCAGAGGGGTAAGCCTTGCCCGTCAGCACGTCGGCCACGGAGTAGCCGCCCTCCTGTCCGGGCTGCCAGGCAAGGAGGATGGCGTCGGGCATGGATTTCCAGGAGGCGGTCTCGAGGACATTACCCATGTTGAGCACCACGACGACGGGCTTATTGGCCAGATGGAAGGCGCTGCACACATCGGTGATGAGCTGGCGCTCCACGTCGGTCAGCGTGAAGTCGCCGTCCACCTGACGGTCGGAGCCTTCGCCGGCCTGCCGGCCCAGGGTGATGATGGCGACGTCGGACTCCTGCGCCTGCACGTTGATGACGGGACGGCTGACCGGCATCTCAGGCAACAGGGCCTTGCCCCAGAACCAGCCGCCACGGGCAGGCCCTGCAGCGGTGATGCTCTGCTGGTAGTTCTGATAGCTCTTATAGAGGTTCGACAGCTTGCTGTTCACCTTCAGCCCCGACTCGGCCAGTCCCTGCATCAGGTCGATGGTGTAGGCTTTGTTCACGTCGCCCGAACCAGTACCGCCGGCAATGAAGTCGTAGGACGTGACGCCGAAGACGGAGACGCTCTTCGTGTTACCCATCGGCAGCGTCTCGCCCTCGTTCTTCAGCAGCACCATACCCTCGGTGGCGCTGCGGCGGGTGACCTCGGCATGGGCTTTCAGGTCGGGCTTGTTCGTGTATTTATGGGCACGGAAGGCGGGGGTCTTCACCAGATACTGCAGGATGCGCTTCACGCAGACGTCGAGGTCGGCCTCCTTCAGCGCGCCGCTCTTCACCTTGTCTACCACGTCCTTGATCTGCGAGTCGGCCCCCGGCTCCATCAGGTCGTTGCCGGCCTGAATCTGGGCAGCCGTGTTGCGCAGGCCCGTCCAGTCGGTCATGACGATGCCGTCGAAGCCCCACTCATCGCGCAGGATGGTGGTCAGCAGCTCGCCGTTCTCCTGGGTGAAGGGGCCGTTGATGCGGTTATAGGACGACATCACCGTCCAGGGTGCAGCCTCGCGCACGGCAATCTCGAAGCCCTTCAGGTAGATTTCGCGCAGGGCACGCTGCGACATCACCTCGTTCACGCCCATGCGGTTGGTCTCCTGCGAGTTGGCAGCGAAGTGCTTGACCGACGTACCCACGCCCTGACTCTGAACGCCGCGCACATAGGCGGCGGCAATCTTGCCCGTCACCAGCGGGTCTTCAGAATAGTATTCGAAGTTACGGCCACAGAGCGGCGAACGGTGGATGTTCATGCCTGGAGCCAGCAGCACGTCGCAGCCATACTCCAGCACCTCGTTGCCGATGCACCGGCCCACCTCCTCTACGAGCTGCGTGTTCCAGGTGCAGGCAAGGGCCGTGCCCACAGGGAAGCCCGTACAGAAATAGGTGTTCTGGTCGTTGTCGCGCCGGGGACTGATTCTCACGCCGGCAGGGCCGTCGGTGAGCACTGTGGAGGGGATGCCGAGGCGGGGGATGGCCTGCGTGGTGCCGGCAGCACCGGGCACGCGCTGGGCATGCGAGCCAATCATGCCATTGTTGCCCGTAGAGGCCGTCTGGCGGTTACCGCCCACCACTAGCATGGCTTTCTCCTCAAGCGTCATGGCTTTGAGCACTTCATCAACATTGCTGCTTTGCAGTTTCACTTGCGCCGTCATCGTGCCGATGCTCCCCAGGAGCAGGGCACAGGCCGTCAAAATCTTTTTCTTCATGTTTTTGTCATTTAGTTTAAAGTGGTTGTTTCTTTCTTGATGCAAATTTACGAATTCTTTTTCAAACCACCTAATAATGAGCAGAAATAATCACAGAAAGCAGGCGTTTTTGGCAGAAAAACAGGGAAAAGCCATATCGGCCCGCTGTTTTTCACAACCAGTGCGTTAGAAACCGGCAGCCTGGTGTCGCTTTTTAGGCCGTTCGGTTCATTACAGGCCGCATTTCGACCGCTAAACGATGCCCAAATGTTAAAAAGCAGGCAAAAATCAAAATTATTTGCGAAATAATTTGGTTTATAAAATAAAGTTCTTTATCTTTGCACCGTGATTCGAACACACAGGGCTGAAACCGTGTCTTCTGCAGGGGCAGGGCTGAGGCCAGAGAACAACAAACCCCATTTATTAACACCTTTAAAAAAGAAAAAACGATGGAAGAAAACAGCAATATGACCGCCGAGCGCGGTCTGGAAATCATTACCGAGCAGATAGAGCGCAGCCGCCAGACAGTGGGTAAAGACACGGGGCAGTCGCTCTACATTGCCGGCCTTTGCACGATGGCTATGCCTATTATCATTGGTATATGCATCTATTTCACGGGCAACATGGCCTTCTATCTGCTGTACATCCTGTTGCCAGTCGTCATCTATTTCGCCGACCGCTATGCTAAGAGGAACAAGCCAAAAGTCCCGGCCAGTTTTGTGGGGACGATGGTAGATAAGACGTGGCAGACATTCGGTATCTTCGCACTCTCGTTCTTTGTGTTTGTCAATCTTTACAACATCTTTATGGGTAGAATGGAAAGCCCTGAAGTCTATGCACGCCTGGTGATTCACCCGTTCCGTATCATTCTTCTGCTGATGGGCATGGCCATCACCATTAATGGTTACATCCTGAAGAGCCGCTGGATGGTGTGGTGCGGCATTATTGGTGGTATAGGAGGCTTCATTTGGGAATCGTTCTATGTGACACAGACGCTGGTGGGCTGGTTGTTTTCCTACACCGACGTCAACTACATAGGAATGGCCAATGGCATCATTCCTGCCATCATCGTCGCCATCTTTGCCTTTATCGGCCTGACGCTCCCAGGCATGATGCTTAGAAAGAAGAGCCTATGATATTCCCCACGTTAGACCCATTGCTGCACTCCGAGCTGCGACTGGCCGTCATGTCGCTGCTCGTGAGTGCCGAGGAAGCCGAGTTCCCGTATATCAAGGAGCAGACGGGAGCCACGGCGGGAAACCTCAGTGTGCAGATTGACAAGCTTCAGGCAGCGAACTACATCGAGGTAGAGAAAACCTTCAAGGGCAAGAAGCCCTGCACCATCTGCCGGATAACTCCCGTGGGCCTGAAAGCCTTCAAGGACTATGTGAAGGCTCTGAAAAGCTACCTCAAGGTGAAATAATTTAGGCAATGGCAACAATATAGCAGTTGACCCGGGACGTCTCCGGCGGTAGCCGCTCCCCTCCCCTACACAGGGGAGGGGCAGGGGTGGGGTTTGTAACTTTTCCCCGGAGTTCGATTAGCCGATGAAAGATTCGCTGAAAGGTAGTTAGAGACCCCACCCCTACCCCTCCCCTTGAGG
>JAILFU010000033.1 GCA_024697405.1 Prevotella sp. | reverse complement strand
AAAACCTCAAGACTTTTACCCAAAACCCTTAACACTTTTACCTAAAAACCTCAAGACTTCCGACCCAACCTTATAAAACTCTTCCTGAGACAGCGCACATGCTTTATCCCCACCCTCTTAAGTCACTCATCCGACCCTCTTAAGAGTCTTGCCCAGCTCTCTTAAGTCTCCCTGCCGACTCTCTTAAAAGAGTGTCCGGAAACCCTACGCACCTATCGAAGAAACCTCAAAGACCCTGTTCGATACAATCCAAGGCTCTCGCTGCACCTTCCCTTCGCAAAAGACTTTCGCTCTTTAACTTTGTTTAACTAAAAATATGGAGTACATGTACCAACATTTCTTTAATTTTGCCCCGAAAACTGACATATATTGAACGTTTACCTATTATTATTCCACATTATCAATTAACTTAATTTACTAACAAACATGAAGAGAATCAAACTTCTTCTGGCCGCCGTGCTGTCAGTGATGGCATGGGGCGGTGCGCAAGCTCAGACCGATGAGCAGATTGATGCAGCCAATGCAGCAATCACCAACGGAGGTGTCTATCGCATCTACACGCTGTTCAACGGTACTTCTGAAGGAACGACGAAGTACTATCTGAGAACAAATGGTTATTTGACAGCCGACGTTAACGACGCTGGCGGCTTTACCTTCACGCTTGCTGCCGGCGGCACCTTTGCTCCAGGCAAGGGCTACAAACTCAACAAATTCACGAATGGCGGCAACGGAAGCGGTCAGCTAACAGATAACGCCTTGAAACAAATTATTGTTGGTAATCAAAACCGTGATGATTATGAAGGTCAGGTATTCTTCCTGAACGAGGAAGGTAACTATGCAATCCGCAGTACCAACGCCACCGGCAGCAACTGGGGTGAAAATGCATTCTGGAACGTCGTGGAGGACAATGACGCAGACGGACTGCCCAACGCTGCCTATGTGATCCCCTCTGAGGAGAATCCCGCTCCTTTCATTTGGAAGATTGAGGTTGACGAACTAACGATTGCTTACAACACCGTTCAGAGTTGGCCTTTCAAGATTCAGACAGCTGAAGGTCTGGTCACCAACGGTGAGAAATGGACCAGTAACGCGAAAGATCCAAGCGAAGGGTCGTATGCAGCATTGGTTGACAATGACTACGCCACCTTCTTCCACTCCACATATCACACCGACAACGATCCCGGCGTAGACCACTATCTGCAGGCAGAGCTATCTGATGCCGCAGACAAGTTCCTCTTCTACTTCAAGAAACGCTCGCAGAACAACAACAACCGTCCGACGACGATTGTCATCTCTGCCAGCAACGACGGAGAGAACTTCACAGAGATCAAGACGATAGCCAACACCGAAGAAGAAACCATCCTTCCCGTTGACGCAGAATCTATTTATTACATCTCCGACGAAATTGACCTGGGCGCTTCTTACAAGTACCTCCGCTTCACCGTGCCCACCACAAACACAGGTGCAAAGAACGGCGAACACGTTTTCTTCACCTTCTCCGAATTCTACATCTACCCTGCCACACAAGCTATCAAGGACGCTCTTGACATCGTGAAGAATACAAAGTCCAAAGCTGACATCACCGACATCGATGCCGTCAACACGCTCGACGAGACGCTGACCGCACAGGCTGCACTCAAGGGCAATCGCCGTGCGCTCAACGAGGCTATCGCCAAGGCTGAAGCTATCGAAAACGGCACAATCCCCGCTGATGCCTTCACGACAATGCAGGCTGACATCATCGCTTATAAGAACAACTCGTTCACAACCGCTGAAGAGTTCAGCGCCGCTGCTGAGAAACTGAATGGCTATATTGCCATGGTCGATATCTATGCAGCCTACAAGGCTGTTGCCGCTGACGCAGCACTGCTGGCACTGGACATCACAGAACAAGATGCTGCCGTAGAGCAGGCTCTGACTGTAGAAGACATCAACGCTTGCATCGAGGCCGTCAAGGCTAAGATTGAGGCAACACAAAGCTTCGACATCACCAGCTACACCATCAAGAACCCCGAACCCTATGCCAACGCTGACAACTGGGAGACTTCCGAAGCCCCCACATTCGATGCAGGCAACAAGGTAGCTGAGTTCTATAAAAAGAGCGCTGCTACCATCAAGCAGACCATTACTCTGCCCGCAGGTGCTTACCGCCTGACTGCTTTTGCTCACCAACGTACGGGCATGACGGGAACGCTCCAGGTGGACGACAAGACCACTATCCTCGTTCAGGTTTCTTCGTCTATCACCAACGGACGTGCCGCCTCCAACACATGGTTCAACAACGGCAATGGCGCAAACACCATCATCTTCGCCCTTGCTGAAGAGAAAGAAGTCACTATCGGAATCACCACCGATGCCAGCACGGGCGACCACTGGACCGTATGGCGCAACTTCAAGCTCGAGACGTACACAGAGAGCGTGGCTGCCGACTACCTCAAACCAGCTTACGCCGAAATCCTGGAAGCTTCCAAAGCTACTCTCGCTGACGAAGCTTACAAGAACGTTACCGGCGATGAGAAACAGGAACTGGCCGATGCTATCGCTACTGTTCCTGAGAATACCGTTCAGAGCTATTCTGACGTCATCGAAATGCTGAACCAGACCACCGCTGCCTTCACCGCTGCCAAGGTTAACTACGACCTTTATGTATCTGAAGCTATTATTGCCAGAACCATCAGCAGCGAACTCATCGTGGATACTCCCACATCGGCCGAGGAAGCACTGGAGAAGTTCAAGGAACTGAAGGTCGCTGAATTTGAATATGTCGCAGATGCATATCCCCACTCTGCTACTGCTAAGATTGGCGAGTTCACCTCTTGGGAGCGCACAGGTACTGTGAATGACGCTGAGAAGAACGAGTTCGAGGCACTGACGTCTCAGCACTGGAGCGGTCAGGCTCGCACCTATTACGAACAGCCTGCTACAGGTTGGAGCAACAACAAATGGACGGCCAACTACACGAAGACCGCTACCCTCCCCGCTGGTAACTATATCATCAAGGTTGCTGCACGCGCTGCTTCCGGCACCGCTACCACGGCTAAGATTATCTGCTCCGCTGCCACAATGGATGGTCCTATCCCCAACCTCGGCGACACAGGTAAGGGTATCACCGTAACGGGCGACGCATCCTTCGACGAAGGTGAGTTCTGCAACGAAGGCAATGGCCGCGGATGGGTATGGAACTACCTGCCCTTCACGCTGACTGAAAAGATCGAAGTCACCATGACAATCGTGGCTGAAGCCAACGGCACACACCAGTGGTTCTCAGTGTGCGACGGCGAGTTGCTCTCCATGGACGACATCGCTGACAAGGTCAACTACAAGGAGGATGAAGTCAACACAATCGAAGCTTCCGAACTTGCCAACGTGACCATCGAGCGCAACGTCGTCGAGGGTTACAACACCGTCGTACTGCCCTTCAGCCTCACAGCTCAGCAGGTGCAGGATGCCTTCGGCACAGGTGCTGAGGTCTATAACTTCAGCGAGAACAGCGAGAATGCCGACCAGGCTACCGTCAACTTCACCAAGAACGTTGCCGGCACCATCGAGAACAATGTTCCCGTGCTGGTCAAAGCTACTGCAGCCAGCGAAGTACAGGAGTTCAAGGGCGTAGAAATCGTCGCACCTACTGAAGGAGCTGCCGTTGAGGGCACCAACTTTAACTTCAGAGGTGAGTACGTGCCTGCAGGCTTGCTGGCCGGTGACTTCTTCCTGAGTGGCAACAAGCTCTACAAGAGCACTGGCCTAAGCAGCATCAATGGCTTCCGCGCATACTTCGAGAACAAAACGGGTGTGGAGGATGTCAAGCTGTTCATCGACGGCATCGCTACACGCATCAGCGACATCAACGACGCTGCTGCCCAGAACGGCGTGCTCTACAACCTCGCAGGACAGCGCGTCAGCAAGGCGCAGAAGGGCATCTTCATCCAGAACGGCAAGA
>JAILFU010000206.1 GCA_024697405.1 Prevotella sp. | reverse complement strand
AGCGCATTGTCGACCAGTTCGTGGCTCTTGTTTCCGTGTATGTTCACCACCATACCCACGCCACAAGCGTCGTGCTCATACTGTGGCTGGTATAGTCCGTCTAATTTACTTTTTGTCATATTATCCTTGTTTAATCTTTCGTTTGTCTCCTTTTTGGGTGCAAAGATAATACAAAAAGTTAGAATAACAATCATAATTGCGACATTATTTTACTTTGGAATCGTACACGGGTGGCATTTTGTTGCAAATACAACAGTTTCTTTGGCAAAACGAAAGATAAAGCAAGCCATCGTCGGCCCTCTGCTTTACACTTTGTCAGTTTGCAAGAATTTGTTGTTGTAAAGTTGGAAATTTATACGCCTTTTTCCAGGAATCGCCGTACCTTTGCCGCCGAAATCAATACTATTATTATATATGAAGGTAAAAAGACGTTGGATAATCCTGATGGCGGCGATGACGTTGATAGCCGTCGCAGGTGTGTTCGTAGGCGAGCCTACGTTCGAGTGTGACATGGCGGGGATTGCAAATCCCCTTCACCAGATTTCGGCTGCCGATGTGGCGTGGCTGATTACTGCAACGATTTTTGTGCTGATGATGACGCCGGGTCTGTCGTTTTTCTATGGCGGCATGGTGGGTGCGAAAAATGTCATCTCGACGATGCTCCAGTCGTTCATTGCCATGGGACTGATTTCCGTCCTTTGGGTGGTCATCGGTTTCTCGCTGTGCTTCGGCGACGACATTGGCGGCGTGATTGGCAATCCGCTGACGTTCCTGATGTTCCAGAACGTGGGAGCCGAAGTTTACACCACTCCGGCAGGCAACGTGCTGGGCGGAGCCACGATTCCGCTGGCGCTGTTTGCCCTGTTCCAGATGAAGTTCGCCATCATCACGCCCTCGCTCATCACGGGGTCGTTTGCCGAGCGGGTGCGCTTCTCGGCTTACATGTTCTTCATGATGTTCTTCTTTTTCTTCATCTACTGTCCGCTGGCCCACATGACATGGCATCCCGAGGGACTCTTCCTGCGATGGGGCGTAGTCGATTTTGCCGGCGGCATCGTCGTTCATGCCTCGTCGGGCATAGCCGCCCTAGCCGGAGCCATCTACTTGGGACGCCGCAGCACGGAGAAGAGCGAGCCCGCCAACATCCCGTTTGTGCTGTTGGGTGCTGCTTTGCTCTGGTTAGGCTGGTTCGGCTTCAATGCCGGTTCGTCGCTGCATGCCGACGGTCAGGCTGTCAAAGCATTCCTGAACACCAACACCGCCTCGGCCACGGCCATGATGACGTGGATATTCTTCGACTGTCTGCGCGGCCGCAAGCCGTCGGCCATGGGTGCCGCCGTGGGCTGCGTGGTCGGCCTGGTAGCCATCACGCCGTCGGCAGGCTATGTCACCGTCGGTCAGAGCATCTTCATTGCCTTCGTCATCACGCTCATCTGCAACGTGGCTGTCTATTGGCGCTCCCACACCAGCATTGACGATGCCCTCGACGTGTTCCCCACCCACGGCACAGGCGGCATCTTCGGCACCGTCCTGACGGGTATCTTCATCCAGGAGGGCCTCATCGCCGGCACATGGGATGGCTTCGTCATTTTCCTCTACCATCTGCTGGCCATCGTCATCGTCTTTGTCTATACCTTCGCCATGAGCTGGCTGGGCTACAAACTCATCGACAGTCTCATTCCCATGCGTGTCTCGACCTACAGCGAAAAGGTAGGCCTCGACCTCTCACAGCATGACGAGCACTACGGTCTGGCCCATATCGGTGAGCGCGAGCTGGCAGAGTATGAAGAGCACATCAGAGAAAAAGTGAAGAATGATAAATGAACAGTGTAATATGCAAACGAAGTACATTTTTGTGACGGGCGGTGTTGTTTCCTCGTTGGGAAAGGGCATCATCTCTGCCTCAATAGGCAAGCTGCTGCAGGCACGCGGCTACAAGGTCACCATCCAGAAGTTCGACCCCTACATCAATATCGATCCTGGGACATTGAATCCCTATGAGCACGGTGAGTGCTACGTGACGGAGGACGGCTTCGAGACAGACCTCGACCTGGGACACTATGAGCGCTTCACGGGCATTCGGACAACCCGCAACAACAGCATCACCACGGGACGTATCTACAAGACGGTAATTGACCGTGAGCGCCGTGGCGATTATCTGGGTAAGACCATTCAGGTGGTGCCCCATATCACGGATGAAATAAAGCGGCGGATGTTGCGTGAGGGTCTTGGGGAGGCTTTCGACTTCGTCATCACCGAGGTGGGCGGAACCATCGGCGACATCGAGAGCGCGCCGTTTATGGAGGCTATCCGGCAGTTGCGCTGGCAACTGGGCCACGATGCTGTGTGTATACACCTGACGTATGTACCCTATCTGAAGGCTGCTGGCGAGCTGAAGACGAAGCCCACCCAGCACTCCGTGAAAGAACTGCAGAGCATGGGTATTCAGCCCGACATCCTCGTGCTCCGTACTGAATGCCACCTAGATGACGCGATGCGCATGAAGGTGGCATCGTTCTGTAATGTCGACTTGGAGTGCGTGGTGCAGAGCGAGGACATGCCCAGCATCTATGAAGTGCCGGTGAGTATGCAGCGACAGGGACTCGATGCTGCCATTATGCGCAAGATAGGCATACCTGTTGGAGAAACGCCAGCCATGAAGCCCTGGAATGACTTCCTTGACAAACAGCGGCATGCCACCCGCGAGGTACACATCGGGCTAGTGGGAAAGTACGACCTGCAGGATGCCTACAAGAGCATCCGTGAGAGCCTGAATCTGGCAGGTATCTACAACGACGTGAAGGCAAAGATTCATTTTGTGAACAGCGAGGAGGTGACAACGGATAATATTGCCGAGCGGCTTGAAGGCATGGCAGGCATCATCATCTGTCCCGGTTTCGGACAGCGGGGAATAGAGGGGAAAATCATAGCCGCCGAATATACACGCACTAACGACATTCCTACCTTCGGCATCTGCTTAGGCATGCAGATGATGGTGATTGAGTTTGCAAGGAATGTGTTAGGCTATCAGGATGCGAACAGCAGCGAGATGTCTGCGGACACTAACCATCCCGTCATCGACCTGATGGAGGAACAGAAAACGGTGACGAATCTTGGTGGCACGATGCGGCTGGGAGCCTATGACTGCAAACTGGTGAAAGGCAGTCGTGTCTTTATCGCTTACGGTGAAGTGGGTCTCATTCGTGAGCGCCATCGTCACCGTTATGAGTTCAACAATAAATATAAGGAGGAATACGAGCAGGCCGGCATGAAATGCGTAGGCATCAACCCAGCCGCCAATCTGGTGGAGATAGTCGAGATACCCGACAAGCGTTGGTACATCGGCACGCAGTTCCATCCGGAATACTCGTCAACGGTGCTGCATCCGCATCCGCTGTTTATGTCGTTCATAAAGGCGTGTATCTGATATGGAGCAACTGAAGCATGAATGTGGCGTGGCTTTGATTCGCCTGCTGAAGCCGTTGAGCTACTACGAACGGAAATACGGCTCACGCCACTACGGACTGAACAAGCTCTATCTGATGATGGAGAAACAGCACAACCGAGGACAGGAGGGGGCTGGCATTGCTTGCGTCAATTTGGATGCTCCTGTGGGCGAGGAATATATGTTTCGTGAACGTGCAGAGGGCAAGGATGCCATCGCCGAAATATTCAGGAACCTTGGGGGAGGTTGGGAAGGGGCTTCCCTCTTCTTGGGGCATCTGCGCTATTCCACTACGGGCAAGCATGGGCTGCAATACGTGCATCCTTTCCTCAGAAGAAACAACTGGCGGGCGAAGAACCTCTGCCTGTGTGGCAACTTCAACATGACCAACATCGACGAGGTGTTCCGTTTCCTCACCTCGCAGGGCCAGTCGCCCCGTGTCTATGGCGACTCCTACATCACCCTCGAACTGATGGGCCACCGGCTCGACCGCGAGGTGGAGCGGCTGTATGCCATCGCAAAGGAAAGGCTACGTGCAGGCGAGCTTTGCTCGGGAATACAGGGGTTGCAGGGCACGGCCATCACCGACTACATTGACAACCACGTAGAGATGGCCAACGTGCTGCGAACGACGATGGCGCACTACGATGGCGGCTACGTGATGTGCGGTCTGACGGGCAGCGGCGAGATGTTCGCCATGCGCGACCCCTGGGGCATCCGTCCGGCATTCTACTATCGCGACGACGAGATGGTGGCCGTGGCCAGCGAGCGCCCCGTATTGCAGACAACCTTTGACTTGCAGGCTGAGGACATCTGTGAGCTGCAGCCTGGCCAGTCGCTCATTGTCCGCCGCAACGGCGAGAGCCACCTGGAGCAGATTTTACCTGCCAAGCAGCTGAGTGCCTGCAGCTTCGAGCGCATCTACTTCAGCCGAGGCTCCGACCGCGACATCTATCAGGAGCGCAAACGCCTGGGCGAACAGCTGACGCCCGCCATCCTCAAAGCCATTGACAATGACGTAGCCAACACCGTTTTTTCATATATCCCCAACACGGCCGAGGTGGCTTTCTATGGCATGACCGACGGATTCCGCCAGCAGGGCTATAACTTACGTACAGAGAAGGTGGTGTGGAAGGACATCAAGCTGCGCACCTTTATTGCCGACAACAGTGAGCGCAACGACCTGGCTGCCCACGTCTACGACATCAGCTACGGTTCGCTGCGGCCCTATGAGGACAACCTCGTCATCATCGACGACTCGATAGTACGTGGCACAACCTTGAAGGAGAGCATCTTCAAGATTCTCGACCGCCTGCATCCCAAGAAGATTGTGATGGTGAGCAGTTCGCCGCAGATTCGCTATCCCGACTATTATGGCATCGACATGGCACGGCTGGAGGAGTTTTGTGCTTTCCGCGCCACGATGGCGCTTATTGAGGAACGTGGCCTCTGGCAATTGGTAAACGACACTTACCTGGCCTGCCAGCGCAACCCTCAAACAGAGAATCATGTACGTGCGCTGTACGAGCCGTTCACTGTCGGCGAAATCAATCAGAAGATGGTGGAGATGCTACGCCCGAAGGGCTTGCAGGCGCCCATCGAACTGGTGTTCCAGGGCATTGAGGACCTGCACAGAGCTTGCCCCAACCACCCCGGCGACTGGTATTTCACCGGCCACTATCCTACGCCTGGCGGTACACGGCTCTGCAATGCAGCCTTCGTAAACTATATTGATACCAAACAGAAGAAGCAACAATAAACAGACAGATGAGAGAAGCAAAACTGATACTCGAAGATGGCACAGCCTTCTGCGGCTGGTCGTTTGGCTTTGAGGCCGAGACGGTGGGCGAAGTGGTCTTCAACACCGCCATGACCGGATATCCTGAGAGCCTGACAGACCCCAGCTATGCAGGACAGATACTTGTGACAACCTTCCCGCTGATTGGCAACTATGGTGTGCCCGATACAGGCATAGGCAGCGATGGTCTGCCGTTGTTTATGGAGAGCGAGCATATTCATCCCAAGGCATTGGTGGTCGCGGACTATAGCGAGGCCTATTCACACTGGAATGCGAAGGAGTCGCTGGCAGCCTGGCTCAAGCGCGAGAAGATTCCTGCCATCACGGGCGTCGACACGCGAAGACTCACAAAGGTGCTCCGCGAGCATGGCGTGATGATGGGGAGAATAGAGCACCAGCCTCTCCCTGATGGTTGGGTGCCCCGCATATTTGCGGGGGAGCCTACACTCGCTCCCCATCCCGCTATCCTTCAGGACTATGGGAGTGTGAACTGGGTGGAGAAGGTGAGTTGCAAGGAGATTATTACTTATAACAAGGGGGCCGGGAAGCGCGTAGTGCTTGTGGACTGCGGCGTGAAGGCCAACATCATCCGTTGCCTGATGCGTCGTGGACTTGAAGTGATTCGTGTGCCCTGGGACTACGACTTCAGCCAGCTGGAGTTCGACGGATTGTTCCTGGCCAACGGCCCCGGCGACCCCGAACAATGCAGCAAGACGGTGGAGCATATCCGTGCGTTCTTGGCCAATAAGACCGTCCGTCCGTGTATGGGCATCTGCCTGGGCAATCAGCTGTTGGCTCGTGCCGCTGGGGCTATGACCTACAAGCTGAAATACGGCCATCGCTCACACAACCAGCCCGTGCAGCGAGTGGGCACTACGCAGTGCTTCATCACCTCGCAGAACCACGGTTATGCTGTCGACGACACGACCTTGCCCCCAGACTGGGAGCCGCTCTTCGTCAACATGAACGACGGCTCGAACGAGGGCATCCGCCACAAGAAGAATCCTTGGTTCTCGGCTCAGTTTCATCCGGAAGCCTGCAGCGGCCCGACAGATACCGAATGGCTGTTCGACGAGTTTTCAAGAAGCCTCGCCTCCGCCGAGTCCCGCCCCCACCCTCTTCCCGATGGCAGGGTGCCCAGCATATTTGCGGGGAGCCCTCTCCCCGTAAGGGAAGAGAGCAGGCCCCCTCTTTCCAAAGTTCTCCTCCTTGGCTCTGGCGCACTGAAAATAGGCCAGGCCGGCGAGTTCGACTATAGCGGGGCGCAGGCCCTGAAGGCCTTGAAGGAGGAGGGCATACGCTCCGTGCTCATCAATCCGAATATCGCCACGGTGCAGACCTCCAAAGACGTGGCCGACACGGTTTATTTCCAGCCCGTGACGCCCGAGTTTGTGGAGCGTGTCATCGAGAAGGAGCGTCCCGACGGCATCCTGCTCTCGTTCGGCGGGCAAACAGCGCTGAACTGTGGTGTGGAGCTATATCAGAGAGGGGTGCTGGAGCGATACGGCGTGAAGGTGCTGGGCACTCCCGTTCAGGCCATCATCGACACCGAAGACCGCGACCGCTTCGTTAAGCGCCTCGACGAGATTGGCGTGAAGACCATCAAGAGCGAGGCCTGCGCTACGGTCGGGGAGGTGCAGCGGGCGGCCCACGAACTGGGATTCCCCGTCATACTACGTGCCGCCTACGCCCTCGGCGGCCTGGGCAGCGGCTTCTGCGACAATGAGGAGGAGCTGCTGGCGCAGGCTGAGGAGGCCTTCTCGTTCTCGCCGCAGGTGCTCGTGGAGAAGTCGCTCCGTGGCTGGAAGGAGATAGAGTACGAGGTGGTGCGCGACCGCTACGACAACTGCATCACCGTCTGCAACATGGAGAACTTCGACCCGCTGGGCATACATACCGGCGAGTCGATAGTGGTGGCTCCGTCGCAGACGCTCAGCAATAGCGAGTATCACAAGCTGCGTGCGCTGGCCATCAAGATTGTCCGCCACATCGGCATCGTCGGCGAGTGCAACGTGCAGTATGCCCTCGACCCCAACAGCGAGGACTACCGCGTCATCGAGGTCAACGCCCGCCTTTCCCGTTCATCGGCGCTCGCGAGCAAAGCCACGGGCTATCCCCTTGCCTTTGTAGCTGCCAAGCTGGGCTTGGGCTATGGACTCTTCCAGCTGAGCAACTCTGTCACCAAGACCACCTCGGCCTTCTTCGAGCCTGCCCTCGACTACGTGGTCGTAAAGATTCCCCGCTGGGACCTGACGAAGTTCCACGGCGTGAAGCGCGAGCTAGGCTCGTCGATGAAGAGCGTGGGCGAGGTGATGGCCATCGGACGCACGTTTGAAGAAGCGCTGCAAAAGGGCCTGCGAATGATGGGGCAGGGCATGCATGGATTCGTAGAGAACCACGAAATCAAAAT
>JAILFU010000189.1 GCA_024697405.1 Prevotella sp. | reverse complement strand
CCTGTGCATGCGTGCTGAATGCGCACAACAGGGAAACCAATAAAGAAAAACTCTTCATCATCATGTTACTTCCTTTTTAAAACGAATTAGAATGAATAGTTGTACTAATAAAAAGTTCCTCAAATAAAGAAAGAAGAAAATTAAATAATCTGCCCAGACTCGACATCAACAATGGCTCCCACAGGAGCTAGAAAGCCATATCGAGTCTCTAAAACACCGCTATTAAGAATAATTAAGGAAGCCCCAGCTTTTAATTCTACGTCAACATTCGATAGCGTTCCTCCATCAATGATTTTGTATCCGATAGGTTCTTCATTGGTGCTTAGTTGAGCAAAAGCATTAACATAAGCCACAATTAATAATAAGGTAAGAGTCTTTTTCATAAACAACAAGTTTCTTCTATTATTATTGGATTCATTTATGAGCCCACTTGAAAATGTGGTGTTATTTCGATTAGGCATTGACCTCGGACTGGCTTTGTATCCCAGCATTGGACGTTAACTCTCGGAGCTGGCGTGAGTCGTAAATCGGTCTCAGATGACCAACAGGACGCTCACAGGCTCATATATAGCCCTCAGATGAGGACTGAATGCGGTCTTTGAAACATTTTATGCTTTCTGGAGAGCCAGATTGGCGGTATTTACGTCAAAGAGGAACAGGCGGCGCATGTTGATCCATGCACAACGGGCCAGTGCCTGTAGTGTCTGCTTGAAGAGTCCCCTGTAGCGTGTCTTGTTGTTCCTTGTCAGGAAGCAGTACTGGAAGATGGTAGCCTCGACATTGTTGCATTTCTTGCGCTCCTCCCACGGGATGGTCTCCATCCGTTGTCGGTTCTGCGAGCGTTCGATGGCATCATTGTCAAAGTATCGGTAGGACTTCTTTCCCTTGGAGTTTTCTACGGCAATCTTCCATTGGCCATCCTTCTTGCGTCCCGTTGGTAGCGAGCGACCGGAGGTCGAGCGCACCTTCGTGGCAGTGATGACCTCTGCCGTCTGCTTGTCCGTCACTTCAAGACTGCCGTCCTCCTGCAGCTCAAGGTCGAAACGCGAGGGCTTGCCCTGCAGGCCGCTGGCTACGAGTTCGGACCCGTCCTCCTCGTCGCAGGTCTCGGTGATGTTCGTGGAGTAGCCCTTCACCTTCTTCCCGCCCTTGCTGCGGTAGGCGGCATCGGGGTCGTTCGGGTTCTGCACGCTGGTGGCGCTAATGAGCTTCTTGTCGCGGACTGTGATGTTGCCGTCATCGTCCACCTCATACTGCTCGTGGAACACGCGGTGAAGCAGCGAAACCTCACCCTCGCCACGCAGGGCAAGAATGTGGCTGATGACGATGCCAAGGTCAAGCAGGAGCTGCCCCAGCGTCTCGTCGTCCGAGCGGTACACCGTCTTCGAGGCATTCTCGGCAAGGAAGTCGAGGGCCTTCTGGCGGTAGAGCTGGTCGGAGATGCGCATTGCCTCCTGCTCGGAAACCTGCTTGCGGAAGGTCTCATGGATAATCTCATAGCGCGAGAACCAGGCGATGTTGCTGCCGATGAGCTTGCTGTCCATGCGGATGGTGCGACCGGCTATCTTGTACTTCCTGATCTGCTTCGCAGTCAGGTCCTGATAGATCTTCTTGTAGAGGTTGACATGCTCAGGATTGTTCTGCTCGTACTCAGCTATGCGGCGGAACAGCTTGTAGTAGGAGTCGATGGACGGGCACTCGTCGTTGATGTTGAAAAGACCGACGGCCTGACGCCAGACAAGGTTGAAGCGCACGTTCTCGTAAAGCTGCTCATCGCTGCAGCCGCGACCCTCCTTCAATATGCGCATCGCCACAAGGATACGGAGCTGCTTGGTGGGAGCACCCATGTTGCCGTCTACAAAGAGAGGACGCAGGACCTCCTCGTCGATGTTTAGCAGTACGTTGCGATAGAACTCGTTGTGCCATGACAACTCGTCTTCCATATACCTGCGCTCACGCTCCGGCAAAGAGAAAGATGCCGTAGCGAACAGGTCGGGCTGGGATTTCTGCTTACTCTTCTTGAATGCCATGTGTTACCTCGTATTTGTGCTACAAAGGTACACAATTTTCTCCAGATTGCAAAATGTCAAAGAGCGATATAGTGTTAAACTAACGTAATATATTAATGTGGTCGGACTGTCCGACTTTTTAAAGTGGACTCATTGTTTATAGATTATACAACTTACTGCTATTTATCAGCCCCAATGATGAACTGTGCAGAATCACATTCTATCTTAAGGAACAAGGCCCAGAAGTGGTAGTAACTCATCTTTCGGAAGTAAAAATGGGAGTTAAAAAGGACGATAGACTATCCGCACTAGGGCGATTGTCCTGCAAAAGCTGAACGTTGGTGTTCCCGAAAGTGATCGGCGAGACAACTATTGTCCATTTTCGCTCGGCTTTGCCGCTTGGCTCGTCCAAGAACTTCCATGAGCGTAGCGAATTAACTTCCATTTTAACTTCCAATTTAACTTCCGAAACTTAAGTAGTAAAGCATCCAAGCTAAAGTGGCATCAGCGACCAATATTAGAACCTTTCCATGAGTAAATCAACAAAATTATGGATGAACCTGTAGGTTGTTTCACCAATTCTCACTCCGTAGGGACATATTCTCGTATTTGTTCCTACTTCACCACGACCTTCTTTCCGTTCTGGATGTACACGCCCTTTCGTAACGGTGAACGGTGGACGGTGGACGGTGAACGGTAATCGTTGCCTACGCGACGACCCTGTAGGTCGAAGACGCTGCTAGAGGCGTGACTACAGACCGCCATGGCCTCGGTGATGCCCGTCTGCTCGCCAGTAAAGACATATATGGGACCGTCATACAGCATGTCGGGGCTGATAGTGTTCAGCACCAAATAGCCACGGAAGGCCCCCACCTGATAACGGAAGAAATTTATCTCCGTGCAGTCGGCTGTGGAGTCGATGATGAAGGCATGCTCGCCGTCGTAGAGGTTTGCGCCGATGAAGCGGCTCTCGTATAAGCCGTAGAACCCGGTATGCGAGGACTCTTCCGTATCAGGAAAGCGCACCATTTCGGGGGCGGGCAACTGAGTAAGGTCATATTCGGAGAGGCTGACGCTGAAGTCCTTGTCGGGGAAAATGACGTAGGGCACGTTAGACTTCGGTTCCTGCTCACGCTCGAAGATGATAGTGCTGCCCTCGTGGCGATCCAGCCGATAGTAGCGGCCCCAAGAGGCGTCAGGGGCCACCGGCAGGATGATGGTGGCCTGACGGTTGGCCTGGAAGTCTAGGCGGTTGGTCAGCATCAGCTCTGTGGGAGGGTTGATCAGGTTAGGGCTCTCGAAGCCGGGATCCTTCAGGTAGAAGGAGGCTGTCTCATACTCTGGATAGCCCTTTGCCGACACCCGCATGAGATAGGGGGCGTTGGCATCCTCTAGCCTGACGGTGTACTGGCCGTCGCTATTGCTGATGCCCTCGTACTGGAGAACATGGTTGCCGTAAATTACACGAGCACCGACCACTGGACTGCCATCCTGATTCTTCAGCAGGCCGTTGCAGTAGGCTACCTCCGACTTCACATTCAGCTGGATGGCGGGCATGGTGGAGTACTCCGTTACGTTCTGCTCAAAGTAGACGGGCTCTGAGGCCGCCTCGCCTGTGCTCACAATATTCACGTTCAGACGGGCCATATTCTGCTTGACTAGTAGCGGGCTGCTGAAGCGGATGGTCAGCAGGGGGATGCAATCTTCCTTGGTGCCGCCGCTGGGGATGGTGTAGTCGTCGTCAAACACGGTGCTGTATGTCTGCTCCATGATGTCGACGCTCACCTTTACGGTGAAGTGGCGTTTCAGGTCTTCACCGGGATTATAGCCCCTGAAAACAAAACCCGTAAGGTAGTCACCGCCGAAGACGGGCGCGGGGACGGCTTCGTAGCGCAACGCGACCTCCGAACGCTTCTTGGTAACATCGACAGGCTTGCCGGCCTGCACATCATTGCCTACGCAGTACTGTACCTCGCGCAGGGCAAACTCCTGTGCGCCGCATGGCACCACGCCAAAGATCATCACTAACAGTAGTAGTCTGATTGTTTTCATAATCTCTGTGGTTTAGTTATCACTTATCTTATTTCAAATATTGCTCCTTTTTCCACTATAATGTACTTTTGGTGAATAAAGGAAATAACGCGGCAAAAGTACAAATAAACAAAATGGAAACCAAAATTATTGCATGAAAAGAATTTCCAAAACTTTCCAAAAATTAACTAAACTTATTGGTTACTAGCGACTTGCAGATAATTTCCAAGAGGATTCGTCAGCTCCAGCCTGATTGCTAAAGGATGTCTAGTAAGCGTTTAACCAGTTCTTTTCCACTACCATTCTCCTGGAAAACATGAAGTAGGATATTCCTGCTGAGTTTTGATATTCTTGATTGGCTCATATCCATCAAGGCAGCAGCTTCCTTCAAACCAACATGCAGACGAAGCAGATAACACAACCGACGACCTTCTTTGCGAAGAGAAGACTGACGGGATGTGATGAGATTGTAAAAGCCGGGTAGCGCGGTTTTCACGAGTTTATCTATTGATTGCCATTCAGAAGAGGATAGAGACTCACATCTGTTTACTTTTGATTGAAGCCTCTGATAGATGGGGTATTCTTCCAATCGTGCGTCTACTTCTTGATTGCTTAAAATCGTGTCCTCATGGCGTTTCATCAGTTCTTTCCTCAACTGCGTGAGAATAGTATTTGCTTTATCGATTTGCTGCGCTAATACTTCATTTTGTTGTTGTACAGCAGAAAGTTCAAGTGATCTTTGTGTAATCTCTTCTTTAGCCAAAGCCTCAAAGATAGACTTTTGTGTTTTCAATTCTTGAAGCATGTGGGAGGTTTGTGCCAACTCCCTTACTTTTCTGCAATATATTTCTGCTGATTTGCGTCGTTTCTTTGCTATTAGAATCCATGCAATCCCCACCATTACCAATAAGAGAAGCAGTATAACATATAGACGGTCTTTCTGGAACTTTTCATAATTAGCACGTAAATGTTCTCGGTTAGCAATTTCCTGATGACGGGCATAATTATGTAAGGCAGCCATCCTTTCAACTTCCGTCATAGCCATACCAGAATAAATGCTGTCTAACATTTCATAGCTATAGAGAGCATATTTGGCTAGAGAATCTGGAATGCTAATATTATTATATATCAAAACCAATCCTCGTGAGGCCATACATTGATTTTCTACATCATGCCCCTCGTAAAGCTCTTTTCTAAAATAGTATTCAGCCGAATCATATTGCTTGATATTCACGTAATAGCAACCCTTATAATAATAAAAGACTTCACGTCCTTTTTCTACATGATGAACTGAGTCAAAATAACCAGACTTTTGCTCATAAATGTCTAAATAATCTTTTACCCGTTTCATTTGTCCTCTTTCCAAAAGAGCTTTAACAGGAAGAATCGCATATCGTGCAGCAAGAGCTATTCCATATTTTTGCTGTATTTGTTTAAACGTGGAATCATAAGATGATAACAATTTATCAAATTGATTTAGTTGATTATATCCTAAAGATTTCAACGCTGACTCATTGAGTGCCTGTAATGTGTCCCCATCCATCCACGCGTAGTTTATTGCACTGTTACATGCACTAATATAGTCTTCCATTAGGTTTTGGGCATAAAAAACTTTTGCTGTTTGCCCATATACCCTACTAAGCGTGTGGTAGTCGCAGTCGGTGGCGGTGGTGTCGGCACAGTCGGCAGCATCAAGATAGGCATTGATGGCGGCGGGAGCCTCCCCCATGTCGGCGTAGGTGCGGCCGAGGATATAGTGGGCGCGCATACGCTCGTTGGCGTCGCCGTGGCGGTCGAAATAGCGGACGAGGGACTCGGCCAGCGTGTCGTTCTGCATCACGCTGTCGGCACGGTTCATGCGCTCCAGCTCCTCCAGCTGCCGGAGCATCTGCTCGTGGTCCTCGCCGCAGGCGGAGAGGAGCAGGAGCAACACGAAGGAAAAAACACCGTAACGTAACATTGTCTGCCGTCTGTTTGTCCTCATGTCTTTATGTTCTTATGTCCTTATGTCTTTATGTCCTTACGTCCAATTGTCCTTATGTCCAATTGTCCTTATGTCCTTATGTCCAATTGTCCTTATGTCCTTATGTCCAATTGTACTTTTGTTCTTATGTCAATTACACCGTCCAGCGCTCTATCCGGCAGCTGTGGGTCTTCGCTTCGCGGTCGTAGCTGATGCCGCAGAGCAGGATGTCGCCCGTGTAGTCGGCCACCTTCTCAGGGTAGTGCTTTTCCTTGATCTGTGAGATGGCCGTACCGACGGCTTTGTCGTACTTCAGCTCGATGACCATGGCTATCAGTCCCGACTTGTCGACGTACTCGCTGTTGCGGGCTCTCTGGAACCCTGCGCTCCCGATGTTGATGTATGTTCCCATCTTGTTCCGATTTACGATTTCGATGCCCCTAAATGACTAAAGTTAGATTCTCCACCCCTGCTTGAAGATTTTGTCCGCTTAAGGAGAAAATCGCCCCTCTTGAACCCTGCCCTGACGTGGAGAGGCAGGGGTGGGGTCTGTATTGTCATTATTCATGTTTGCATTCGTTTAACGAGAAGTCCGCTGCAAAAATAAGCAAAAAAAAGCGAAACGCCAAATTATCCGTGAAAAAAAGTAGAGAAAGGCGGTGGGGTCCCCCACTTTGCTGAACAATAAAAGGGTGCATCAAAATGATGCACCCTAGTTCTAAGTCTGTAGCCTGCGGCATGAAGCCTGCAGTCTGTAGTCTACTTTACTTTCTCCACGATGGCCTTGAATGCCTCAGGGTTGTTGAGGGCGAGGTCGGCAAGCACCTTGCGGTTGATTTCGATGCCGGCTTTTGTCAGGGCACCCATCAGCTTCGAGTAGCTGATGCCCTCCATACGGGC
Source organism: Prevotella sp. (assembly GCA_024697405.1). Classification (GTDB taxonomy): domain Bacteria; phylum Bacteroidota; class Bacteroidia; order Bacteroidales; family Bacteroidaceae; genus Prevotella. The sequence continues at coordinate 11,991 of JAILFU010000189.1, read as the reverse complement.
GGCGGCGTTGATACGCTGAATCCACAGGGCGCGGAAGTTGCGCTTCTTGTTGCGACGGTCGCGGTAGGCGTATGTCAGACCCTTCTCCCATGTGTTCTTGGCTACTGTCCAAACATTCTTGCGGGCTCCGAAGTAGCCACGGGTGAGCTTCAGAATTCTCTTGCGCTTTGCTCTTGATGCAACGTGATTTACTGATCTTGGCATAGTTTCTCAAGTTTTTTAATGTTCGACAATAGGTTTGATTAGCGGAGACACAACAGGTCGCGTACCTGCTTCATGTTGGTCTTGTCTACAATCTCGTAGCCCACCAAGTTGCGCTTCTGCTTCTTGGTCTTCTTGGTCAGAATGTGGCTGTGGTAAGCGTGATGTCTCTTAACCTTACCTGTTCCGGTGAACGAGAATCTCTTCTTGGCGCCGGAGTTTGTCTTTACTTTTGGCATTTTTTTTAACTTTTAAATTTTTAATATGATAATTTATTGAGGCGGCTACGCATATACCGGGCGCGCCGCCCTTTCTTCTATTCTTCTGCCTCGGTGAGCTTTTTTCAGCGCATCGGCACTGATCTTTGCATTGGCCAGCAGACCGCCGTTGGCAGGTGTGTCCACGTCTATCTCGGCGTTTTGCGGTTTCTGCTGCTTGCTAGTCTCTTTCTGCTCGGCTTCAGCGGCTTCGCGGTCGCGTGCCTGCTGGCTCTTCTTCTGGGCTCCGGCTTTCTTTGGCGCCAGATAGAGGAACATCTTCTTACCTTCGAGCGAGGGCATCGACTCTACCTTGCCCACCTCTTCCAGGTCGTTGGCAAAACGCAGCAGCAACACTTCGCCCTGCTCCTTAAACAGGATGCTACGGCCACGGAAGAACACGTAGGCACGCACCTTGTTTCCCTCTTCGAGGAATTCCTTCGCGTGTTTCAGCTTGAACTGGTAGTCGTGCTCGTCGGTCTGGGGGCCGAAGCGTATCTCCTTCACCTCCACCTTCACCTGCTTGGCCTTCATCTCCTTCTGGCGCTTCTTCTGCTGGTAGAGGAACTTGGAGTAGTCGATGAGACGGCAAACGGGCGGGTTGGCATTTGGCGAAATCTCCACCAGGTCAACTCCCTGCTGGCGAGCCATATCCAGTGCTTGTCTTGTGGGCATCACCGTCGATCCGCTCTCACCCACGATGCGGACATCACGCACGCGTATCTGTTCGTTAATACGGTACTGGTTCTGTTTTTTGTCGTTCTTCATCAACCTTTTTTAGGAAATCGGCTGCAAAGGTACGAAAAAGTTAGGAGTTAGGAGTTAGGATTTAGAAGTTATTTCGCAATGATTAACTTTTTTTATCTTTTTGCGGTCGCATAAACTCCTGGCTCTTTCGTCCCTTTCGCCGTGCTGATAGTACTTTCGCTGGGAAAAGCAAAAGAAAAATGCGATTTTTTTTTGCTTTTCGCTCACTTATTCGTACCTTTGCACCCATCTAACTACACATTATTTAATATGAAGAGGTTCTACCTGTCATTGGCGACTGTTTTCGCCGTTCTTTCTGTCTGGGCTCAGATGGCCGACCCAGTGCATTTCCGTTCTGAACTCAAGATGCTCCAAGGCGATGAGGCCGAGATTGTCTTCTCTGCCACCATCGACCCGGGCTGGCATGTCTATTCCACCGACATCAGCGATGACGGCCCGACCAGCGCCACCTTCCATGCAGACAAGCTGGAGGGCGCCGAGCTGGTGGGAAAGCTGAAGCCCCGTGGCCAGGTGAAGGAGGAATTTGACGAGATGTTCGGCACCACGCTGCGCTTCTTCGAGAATCAGGGTGCCTTTGTGCAGAAGATCCGTTTCACCAAGCCTAAGTACGACATCAGCTGCTACCTGGAGTATGGTGCCTGCAACGACGAGATGTGCATGCCGCCCACCACGGTGGAGTTTAATAAGAGCGGGGATGCGCCCAAACAGGAGCCCACCCCAAAGGAAGAGCCCACCCCCGACCCCTCCCAAAAGGAGGGGGGAATGGATAGTCCTGACGTTGATAAATCTGATTTGGACACAAACCAACAGCCTTTGGAATCGGATAGTCTAACCAGCCTCCCCTCCCTTGGGGCCGGGGCGGGGGTGGGCTCCTCCCTTGGGGCCGGGGCGGACTTGTGGCAGCCTATCACCGACGAGCTTCAGGCTTTTGAGAATGCCGCCAGCACGGACGACATGAACCTCTCGTGGTGGATGATTTTCATCGAGGGACTGTTGGCCGGGTTCCTGGCCATCCTCACCCCCTGTGTATGGCCCATCATCCCGATGACCGTGTCGTTCTTCCTCAAGCGAAACAAAGACCGGAAGAAAGCTATCCGTGAAGCCGTCACATACGGTCTGTCCATCGTGGTCATCTATGTCCTGCTGGGCCTGCTGGTGACGCTGCTCTTTGGTGCCTCGGCCTTGAACGCCCTCTCCACCAATGCCATCTTCAACATCTTCTTTGCCCTGTTGCTCATTGTCTTTGCCGCCTCGTTCTTCGGGGCTTTTGAACTGACGCTGCCTTCGTCGTGGACGAACAAGATAGACCAGAAATCGGAGGCTACCACCGGCCTGCTCTCCATCTTCCTCATGGCTTTCACGCTGGCCCTCGTCTCGTTCTCGTGTACGGGTCCCATTGTAGGCTTCCTGCTGGTGGCCGTCTCCACACAGGGTGACATTGTGGCGCCCACCATCGGCATGCTGGGCTTTGCCATCGCGCTGGCCATCCCCTTCACGCTCTTTGCCATGTTCCCCTCGCTGCTGAAGTCGGCTCCGAAGTCGGGCGGATGGATGAACACCGTAAAGGTGGTGCTGGGCTTCATCGAGCTGGCCTTCGCGCTGAAATTCCTCTCCGTGGCCGACCTGGCCTACGGCTGGCATCTGCTCGACCGCGAGACCTTCCTTGCCCTGTGGATAGTGCTCTTCGCCCTGCTAGGAGCATACTTGCTGGGCTGGCTGCGTTTCCCCCACGACGGAGAACGCCGTGGCACGAACGTGACGCAGTTCTTCCTCGGATGGGTGTCGCTGGCTTTTGCCGTCTACATGGTGCCTGGCCTGTGGGGTGCTCCGCTGAAGGCCATCAGCGCTTTCTCGCCGCCCATGAACACGCAGGACTTCAACCTCTACGAAGGCAGCGTGGAGGCCAAGTATACTGACTACGACCTGGGCATGCAGGCCGCCCGTGCCGAGGGCAAGCCCGTGATGGTGGACTTCACCGGATTCGGCTGCGTGAACTGCCGCAAGATGGAGGCTGCCGTATGGACCGACCCCACCGTGCGCGACCTCATCAGCGAGAAGTTCGTCCTCATCTCTCTCTATGTCGACGACAAGACCCCGCTGCCTGAGCCCATTGAGGTGGCCGATGTCGACGGCACGCCGCGTAAGCTGCGTACCGTGGGCGACAAGTGGAGCTATCTGGAGCGCACGAAGATTGGTGCCAACACGCAGCCCTTCTATGTACTCTTAGACCCTGCCACCGGCAAGCCCCTGAACGGTCTGCGCTCATACGACGAGGACATCGACAAATACATTGAGTTCCTGCAGAAGGGACTGAAGAACTATCGCACGGAATAATAACGGGAGCAAGCTATGAAATGCCATCGGTCATTCTTCATCGCAGCATTATCGTCATTACTTATGCTGGCTCCCACGGCCGGCATGGCCCAGGGACCCAGTGGCAGCGGAAGCTATTATGCAGCCGCCGACGGCAAGAAGGGCGAAGAGCTGAAATCGGCCCTCGCTGCCATCATCTACAACCGTGACGAGGGAGGCTCGCTAAATGATGCCTACAAGGCTCTGTGGACCCACTTCCAGACTACCGACAAGCGGCCGAACGGCACGGTGTGGGACATGTACTCCAACAAGCGGGAGATGACCTTCGGCACCGACCAGGCCGGCAACTACAAGCAGGAGGGCGACGTGTACAACCGCGAGCACTCCTTCCCCAACAGCTGGTTTGGCGGCAAGGTGATGCCCATGTACACCGACCTGAACCACCTCTATCCTACTGACGGCTATGTGAACAATAAGCGCAGCAACTTTCCCTTCGGCGAGACTCGTGGCGAGAGCTACCAGTCGGCCAACAGCTTCAGCAAGCTGGGCAAGTGCACCTGGCCAGGATATACGGGTACTGTGTTTGAGCCTAACGACGAGTACAAGGGTGACTTCGCGCGTACCTATTTTTATATGGTGACCTGCTATGAGGAGAAGCTGCCCGACTGGTATGCCAACTGCCCCGACTCCCGTGCCACGCTCGACGGCAACACCTATCCGGGGCTGAGCAGCTGGCAGTTGGAGATGCTGATGAAATGGGCCAGCGACGACCCTGTCAGTGAGAAGGAGACGGCTCGCAACATGGCTGTCTACAGCATCCAGCAGAACCGTAACCCCTTCATCGACTATCCGGGGCTGGAGCGCTACATCTGGGGCGACCTGAAGGATGTCGCCTTCAGCTATTCGTCTGCGTCTTCAGTCATCGCCCGGACAGCGGAGGGCAATGGCTCGCCGGCGGTGTTCTCACCCGATGGCGTCAGGCTCAGCAAGCCTCGCAAGGGCCTGAACATCATCCGGACGCAAGAGGGAAAGACAAGAAAGAAAGTCAAGAAATAGAAAACCTAAAAACTCTAAGCAATGAAACAAACTATGCTCATCGCGTTGCTATTCCTCTGTGCATTGGCAACCTTTGCCGGCGTGAAGGTGCAGAACCTGACTTCGCCGAACGGAAAGCTGACGGTGGCGGTGACCACCGACGGACAGACGCTGAAGTGGGAAGTGAAAAGCGGCCATGTGCAGGTGCTGATGCCCTCGGCCATCCAGGCTGTTGTCGACGGCAAGCCTGTGGTCAGCGGCCAAGGCAGCGTGGCCAAGCGGCAGCAGGTGCAGTCGTCGTTTGCCGCCCCCGTCTTCTATCGTCAGCAGGTAGATGACAACTACGGGCTGCTGGTGATGAAGTTCCAGAAGGGCACCACGGTGGAGTTCCGTGCCTACGACGACGGTGCTGCCTACCGCATTGTCCCCGGACAGAAAGGGGCGCATGTCGTAGATGGCGAGACGGCCGAGTTCCGCTTCGCCGGCGACTATCAGGCTTTCATCCCATACGTCAACGACTTGCGGCAGGGCGAGCGTTACAGCTTTTCCTTTGAGAGCTACTACGACGAGCAGCGCCTGTCGGCGATGTTCCCCGACTCACTGGCCATCACGCCCTTCTGCGTCTGCCTGCCCGAAGGGAAGAAGGCCGTAGTGATGGACTGCGGCGTGGAGGACTATCCCGGCATGATGGTGAAGAAGGGCGACGGGGCTTCGCTTGTGGCCGACTTCGCCCCCTGGGTGCTGGAGCAGGGCGTGGTGGGTCGTGGGCTGAACATGATTGCCACGAAGCGTGCTCCCTATATAGCCAAGCACGACGGCAACAGCCCGCTGCCCTGGCGGGCCGTGGTGGTGACCGACAACGACGCCCAGCTGCTCAACTGCGACATGGCCATGCGCCTGGCTCCTGCCTGTCGGCTGAGTGACACCAGCTGGATCCGCCCTGGCAAGGTGGCCTGGGACTGGTGGAACAACACCAACGTGTGGGGCGTGGACTTCGAGTCGGGCATGAACACCACGACCTATAAATACTACATCGACTTCGCCCAGAAGAATGGGCTGGAGTATATCATCATCGACGAAGGCTGGAGCGGACGAGAGTCGCTTACCGAAGACCTGAACCCCGCCATTGACTTGAAGGAGCTGGTGGCCTATGGCCGTTCGCGCAATGTGGGCATCATCCTCTGGAGTTCATGGCGAAATATGATTGGCAACGATGCCCTCGACGGCACAGAGGCGATGGAGCGCTACATGAAGCATTATAGCGACATGGGCATCAAGGGCTTCAAGGTGGACTTCTTCGACCGCGACGACCAGCAGGTTGTCCGTTCGGCCTGGCGCATGGCCGAGTGTGCCGCCCGCCATCATCTGCTCCTCGACTACCACGGTCTGAAGCCCATCGGCGTGCACCGTGTCTTTCCCAATGTGTTGAACTACGAGGGCGTGAAAGGACTGGAAAACTCGAAGTGGGAACCCCGCGTGGGCGACGGCCCGGAGCACGACCAGCCGCGCTACGACGTCACCATCCCCTATCTGCGCATGCTCTGCGGTCCCCTCGACTATACGCCGGGGGCTATGGACAATGCCACGCGCGACAACTTCTTCGGCAACAATAACCACCCCATGAGCCAGGGCACGCGCTGCCACCAGGTGGCCATGTATGTCGTCTTCCACGCTCCCTTGCAGATGCTGGCCGACAGCCCCACGAAGTATATGCGCGAGCAGGAGACCACCGACTTCATCCGGCAGATTCCCACCACTTTCGACGAGAGCGTCGCCCTCTGCGGTGAGCTGGGCGAGTATGTGGCCTTGGCCCGCCGGAAGGGTTCCACCTGGTATGTTGCCGCCATGACCAACTGGACGCCGCGCACGCTTGTGCTCGACCTGTCGTTCCTCAGTCCCGGCAGCCATCAGGCCGACATCTTCTGCGACGGTGTGAATGCCCAGCGCAGCAAGGAGGCTATGGACTACCGCCACAGTCAACAGACCGTCAGCGCATCTGACGGCTTAACCGTCCGGCTGGCTCCCGGCGGTGGCTGGGCGGCCATCATCAGATAGCCCCCCGAGCGGAATAGCTGGTTCTCTGTAATTTACGATTATCGGCGGGAGCGAAAGAACTCCTGCATCAGCTGGCGGCATTCTTCTTCGAGGATGCCGCCTTCTATGGTAGCCTTCGGGTGGAGGGCCTTCGGGGCGTATGCCAGGAAGCCACGCTTCTCGTCGCGGCAGCCATAGACCACTCGCGGCACCTGCGCCCAGCCCAGTGCACCGGCGCACATCATGCAGGGCTCGACGGTGACGTAGAGTGTGCAGTCGGTCAGGTACTTGCCGCCCAGCTCGTTGGTGGCCATCGTGATGGCCTGCATCTCGGCGTGAGCTGTGGGGTCGCAAAGAGTCTCCGTCAGGTTGTGGGCACGGGCCACGACGACATCGTGGCAAAGGATGACGCAACCGATGGGAATCTCGCCCTTGGTCAGGGCTTTCTGTGCTTCGGCCAGTGCCATGCGCATGTATTTCTCGTGGGGGGTGGGGGAGGGAGTCATAGGTAACGTTGGCAACTTTTATCTGTATAATTCTTGTAATACGGCAACCGACCGCAATTCGGGGAAGGCGGGCAGGTGCAGGCGGTAGTAGAGCAGCAGTATTTCCAGGATGCGCCCCCGCTCCAGCCGGCTTAGCCGGAAGAGGTGCATGGTGGGATAGTCCATGCGCATCAGCAGGCGGATGCGGCCGGCCTCCTGCGGAAGGAGGAAGTCGCGGTGAAGGGGTGGGGCGCTGCAGAAGGTGGCACCGCGCAGGTCGAAGTAGTCGCCCTCCTCCTCCAGGTTCGGAAAGAAGCCTAGGAAGCGGGCCGTGCGCATGAGGAAGACCAGGTGGAAGTTGGCAAAGGTGTCCTGACAGCCGTCGAGCCACTCGATGCTGCTGCGCACGTAGTCGAAGAGCGGCGTGTTCTGCTGCTCGCCCTTCAGGGCGTGATACAGAAACTCCGACACGAAGAGGCATATCGTGAGCTTCTTCGGGTCGGAGAGTAGCGAGGGCAGCGGTTGTAGCAGCGAGGCGTCGCGCAGCTTCTGCAGCTGCTGCTGGGGGCGCACGTCGCACTCCAGCTGGAGCAGTGTCAGGGGCTGCAGATACTGTTTCTTGATTTTGGAACGTTCCGACCGGGGCACAGGCACGATGAACGACAGCCGGCCCTGTTCGCGGGTGAAAATGTCTACTATCACCCGTCGCTCTCCATATTTCAGCGAATGGAGTACGATGCCTTCGGTCTTAACTAACACAAAATCTCAGTTCTCACCTCTCACTTTTCACCTTTCACCTCTCACCTTTCACCTAAAGGTTGATGTCGCAGCCGATGCCGAGCACGCGGTTGGTGCGGGTGAATGTGTCGCTGACGCCGGCCGTGGGATAGTCCTTGCGTTCGTAGTTCTCGTAGTTCGTGGAGAAGTAGCCAGCCTTCAGCGTGACGACATCGCTCACCTTGTAGTTGGCGCCGAAGCCAAGGCTATAGCTGCTGGTCACGAACGACATGTCGTTCATATACTGGTCGCTGAGGCCATAGCGTGTGAGCTGGCCACCCACCGAGACCGTGAGGCGGTCGTTGACGTCCCATTCTGCTCCCAGCAGGAATTCGTTCGTGTTGTGGTCGAGCAGGCGCTGCGTGTTGCCATACCAGTCGGCATCCTTGTCGAAGAAGTAGTGCCAGCCCAGGTTCACACGGATGGGGTCGATGGGGTTCCACTGTGCGCCGACGGTCAGCTGTGCCGGCTGGTCTTCGTTTACCTCCTCGGCATCGCGGAACTTGTTCACGGCGGGAATCTCGCTGGCCTCGTTCACCGTCGACTCGTTCTTCATGCGGATCTGCGTCTTGAACTCGTACTTCGCGGCCAGGTTCCAGCGGCCCAGACGATAGTCGACACCCACAATGGGAGCGATGCCCAGCGATGTCTGGTTGCAGAGCAGGTTCACGCCCTGCGAGTATTTCATCAGGGCTTCCATGCTGGCCCGTGTGCCGTTGAGCTGAGCCTGCTGGGCCTCCAGCTGGGCTTTCTGTGCCAGCAGCTCGGCGGGGGCGGTGGCTCCGGCCGCCTCGTACTGGGCGATGCCGGCGTTGATTTGCGACAGACCGGCACTGATCTGGCTCAGACCGCCGTCGATGGTTGCCGTGGCACCGCTGAGGAAGCTGCCGAAGTCAACGTAGCCTCCGGCTGTCTTTACATGGATGTTGCTGATTTTGGCCTTATAGGTGGCGTCGCCGTAGAGCAGGCGCAGACCGCCGTAGATGGAGAAGTCGTCGTTCACCTTGTAGGCCGTACCCAGCTGAATGCCGAAATAGTACTGGCGGCCCTGCATGTAGCCGTCCATGTCGTAGCCCTCAGCGCCCAGGGGATTCAGCTGATGGGCGATGCTGCCCACCACGCTCTCGAACGAGCCCAGGCCGTCGGCAAACTCGCACTTGCCGCCACCGCCGGGCACGCTGAAGTTGAACTGATAGCTCCACTTGCCCTTGTTCAGGGCTGCTTGTATAGAGGGGATGCACGGTGCGTCGGCCACACCCTCGTACTCCTTCTCCACAGCGCCGTTGTTCTTGCGGCCCAGTGCAAAGACGGGATTCACGGAGGTGATGGTACGCGTCTGGTGGGCGTACTGCCAGTTCAGACCCAGGTGGAAGCCTTCGGGCAGGAAGGCCACGCCAGCGGGGTTGGAGTACACGCCGTCGATGCCGATGGCGGCCTCACGTGCTGGGTTACGAAGAAAATCAATGCTTTGGTTTGTGTTGGTCAGAATGCCACCGGCCGTTGCGGTGGTAGTCAGGGCGGTCAGCATCACGCCGGCCAGAATTTTTTTTGTTTTCATTTTTAAGCCCCCTAAGTTGGGGGGAGATGGGGGTCTGAACAGACGGAATCAGACCATTCCTTTAAAACGTTATCATCCTGTGATGGGTGTCTGCGCCTGTTCAGACTCCCACTCCCCCTCGCTCGGCTTTCTTGCCTTGCAAGCAACCAAAGGCCGAGCGGCCGTTTGGATGGTCCAAGAACATAGGGGACTAAGAAAATCGGCTGCAAAGGTAAGCACTATTTCTGAGACTGCGGCCGTTGTGTGCCTGCACTTAACGTTTATTAATAAAAAACTTACACATTTTAGCGCAAAACGTGCAATTTGTGCAAACTTTTTTGTATCTTTGCATCCAACTAATCGATACGCTCAGAATGAAAACAAACTACGAGTTGCGCTATGCGGCACATCCGGAGGATGCGCGCCGCTACGACACGGCGCGCCTGCGTCGTGATTTCCTGATAGAACGGCTGTTCGTGGCCGACGAGGTGCAGATGGTCTACTCTATGTACGACCGAATGGTGGTGGGCGGAGCCATGCCCGTCGCCGAGAAGCTGCCTCTTGAGGCCGTCGACCCGCTGAAGGCCCCTTATTTCACCACCCGTCGCGAGGTGGGAATATATAATGTGGGCGGCCCCGGCGTGGTCAAGGTTGGGGACGAACAGTATGAGCTGGGCTTCAAGGAGGCATTATATATAGGTAGGGGCGACAGGGAAGTCGTCTTCTGCAGCAAGGATAGCGCCCTTCCCGCCAAGTTCTACTTCAACTCTTGCACTGCCCACACCGCCTATCCCTGCCTGAAGGTGACGAAACAGGATGCCGTGGTGGCCCACATGGGGAGCTTGGAGATGTCGAACGAGCGCAACATCAACAAGATGCTGGTCAACCAGGTGCTGCCCACCTGCCAGCTGCAGATGGGCATGACCGAGCTGGCCCCCGGCTCCGTGTGGAACACCATGCCCGCCCACACCCACAGCCGCCGTATGGAAGCCTACTTCTACTTCGAACTGCCCCAGGACCAGGCCGTCTGCCACTTCATGGGTGAGCCTACCGAGACCCGGCATCTATGGATGCGCGGCGAGCAGGCCGTCCTCTCCCCCGAATGGAGCATCCACAGCGCCGCCGCCACCCACAACTATACCTTCATCTGGGGCATGGGCGGTGAAAACCTTGACTACGGCGACCAAGACTTCTACGACGTGAAAGACCTGAAATAGGTTTATTGCCTGCGGCGCTACGCGTAATCGGCAAGCCGATTACGCGTAGCGCCGCAGACATAAAAAAGAAATAATTATTGTTTAACAAATAATATTTTAGTAACAATGGCAAACATTTTTTCATTAGAGGGCAAGAACGCCTGGATTACCGGCGCCAGCTACGGCATCGGTTTCAACATCGCCAAAGCTTTCGTGGCTGCCGGCGCAAAGAACATCATCTTCAACGACATCAATGAGGCTGCCCTGCAGCGTGGGTTGGACAACTACAAGGAGGCCGGCATTGAGAATGTAAAGGGCTACGTCTGCGACGTCACCGACGAGAACGCCGTGAAGGCACTCGTGGAGAAGATTCACGAGGAGGTGGGCCAGATTGACATCCTTGTCAACAACGCCGGCATCATCAAGCGCATCCCCATGCACGAGATGAAGCGCGCCGAGTTCCAGCAGGTCATCGACATCGACCTCGTAGGTCCGTTCATCTGCTCCTCAGCCGTCATCCCCGAGATGATGGAGCGCCGCGAGGGCAAGATCATCAACATCTGCTCGATGATGAGCGAGCTGGGCCGCGAGACTGTCAGCGCCTACGCTGCTGCCAAGGGAGGCCTGAAGATGCTCACCCGCAACATCTGCTCGGAGTATGGCGAGTACAACATCCAGTGCAACGGCATTGGTCCGGGCTACATCGCCACGCCCCAGACGGCTCCTCTCCGCGAGCGCCAGCCCGACGGCAGCCGCCATCCCTTCGACTCGTTCATCTGCGCCAAGACGCCTGCCGGCCGCTGGCTCGACCCCTCAGAGCTGGGAGGCCCCGCTGTGTTCCTCGCCTCGCACGCCAGCGATGCCGTCAACGGCCATGTGCTCTATGTCGACGGCGGCATACTGGCCTATATCGGCAAGCAGCCTAAGTAACGAGTCTGCTTGTCCGTAGTAGAATCAAAGATGGCCGTCTCGTCTACGAGCGGCCATCTTTATCTTATGCTTTTTTCTCTGCCAGCTGTTCCACGTCATCTATACTGAGGCCCAAGCTTTTGGCAATCGATTCTTTTGGTTGTCCCATGCTGAGCAAAAGCTTGATTGAAGCTTGAAGCTGCCCGCCCATTTCTGCAATCTGCCCGCCCATCTCGGCAATCTGCCCGCCCATTTCGGCAATCTGCCCGCCCATCTGGGTTATCTGTGCATTCATCTCGGCCATCTTCCTTTCTCCGTAATAAAGCTTGCTCTCCTGCTCCTTGATGATGGAGTAATACTCGTCTTCCACCATCATGTCCTGCCGCATGTCTATGTCGGCTGCTGCTGCTGTCAGGCGGTAGAGGACGCGCTGCATCTCGCTGTCGCTACGGTCATACATGCTGTCGTCGAGGTTCAGC
>JAILFU010000186.1 GCA_024697405.1 Prevotella sp. | reverse complement strand
ATCGAAACGCTTTCGCCGTCCAGACAGACTGAACGACTGGCAACTGGGGCCACCCGTTACAACGTCCACTTGCTTGCCGTCCAATGCAGTCAGTAAGTCGGGAAGGAAAGTCGGCGACATAATATCCTCGGTGATAAACTTCGTACCGAGTCCGAGTTGCTCGTTGTATCTCACGCGATGGGTCAGTTCGCAATTCTCGTTAATGTCACTTGCCAGCACGAAGTCGTAATAGTTGTGGTCGGTGTAAGCCTGCATGAATCCCTCGCTGATGCCGCCCGCTCCCGCGAAGAGGTCAACGAAAGTTACAGGTTTTTTGCCTTCCAGAAATTCTTTCTTTTCTGCCATAGAACGTAATCTTCTTAAATCCGATTGCAAAGTTAATCATTTTTTTTGGAAAGGGGTTCTTCTATTTATCATTTTATATATTATTCATTGTTTTAGCCCAATTGTTTGAAAAACACCAGGCATATCGCGTAAGCATAAAGTCTTGAACTTCGCGCTGTGAACCACTGCCAAGTTGAACCATTTTCGTGACCTCACGAAAATGATCATCCACGTTGACTCCCAACGTCTTACACGATTCCATTGCACGACCAATGGCCACCACGAAAATCTCCCATCGGGCATAGCCCAACACTTGTTGCAACTCACGTGCATACCATACTTCGATGGCGTTTCCCTCATCATCCTTGATGCTCTTCGCTATCAAGTCGAAGGCCGACTTGTATTGATATATTTTCTGTATGTCCATAGTTCATCCTTCTTCTGTCCAAAGTAAATCATCTACACTCACACCCAATATCTTTGATAACTGGATGAACATTTCTACATTTGGCTGGGCGGCATTAGTCACCCATTTTGATATGACAGCAGGATCTTTGTCAAGGATTTCCGACAATTGTTTGTTGGTCATTCCCTTCTCTGCAAGTATCACCTTTAGGCGGTTAATTCTTTTACGTTCCATTCCAAACTATATTTTGGCTACAAATTTACACAAAAAATCTCAAAATCATTGTTCGTTAAGTTAAAAAAGTGGTTATTGTGAATCAAAAAAATGTGTTTATATTCAACTATTCTTGCCAATTTGACGATTTTCATACCTATTTGTTAGTTCTACAACCTCATGCATTATCTGCACCAACTCCATCATGCACTATTCTAATTTGTACACAAGTGCTGCTGTCCTGCGTTTTGAAACTACTTGGAGCCTTACTCACGATAAGGGTTGCCCAGTGAATGTTCAATCTGTCAGGTTGCAGGATAACTGATTGTCTGTCAGGATGTATGAGTGTGACGTAACGGATGGCTATCTGTCATAATCTGTCATAATCTGTCAGTGCCTCCTTTTTGGGAAACGGAGGCACTTTTCTGGAAAATGCGAACGCCTTTTGCGAAAATGGCGTTCGTATTTTTTTGAAAACAGCCTCCGTTTGGACGGGAATTAACATTATTTTTGACAAAAGGATGACGGATAGTGACGGAAAAATGACAGTTTACAAAGAGCTAACCGCTACATTATAAGGTGGATAGATGAGAAAATGACAGAATGACGGATAAAATGTATTGAAACCAGATTAGAAAGGACGTTTCATCCTTTATGTCCTATGTTTTCTTGATATGGTGGCATACGCTTTTCCTGGTTGCAGACAGCCCTTGCAGATATCAAAAAACGCCCCGTCATGTCAGGCATGGGGGGCGTTTCGTATAGCAATCTCTTTTTCGATGAAGACGTGTGTCAGGGCAGGGGGAGGAACCAGTTCTTCTGCTCCATGAGGTGTGCGCGTAGGGCCTCGTCGACGTTGCCGCTACGTCGGCATACGGCATCGGCCAGATAGGCAGGATTGGCACGGCGCATGGCCACACGCATGAGGTCGTAGAAGCGGTAGCCCTCGAAGGCTCCCTCTAGTGCCATCTCGTCGACAATCATGTCTTCGAGGAGGGGCTGCTGGAAGGCCACGGTGTCGGCACGGCTGGCGAGGGCGGCAGCGGGCTGCGGGAGGACGTAGAGCGTGTCGCACTCGGCATTGCCGCATCCGCGTGAATGGACACCCTGGGTGTTTTCGATGTTGAAGATGTCGCTGTCGAAGAAGATGAGGTTTGCTGCTGCCTGTCGCTCGAAGGCGTCAATCTGCTTGTCGACGGCATCGGCATAGAGTCCGTACTTCAGCACGGCGAAAGCCGACTGCGGATAGCCTGCCCGGTTGAGGGCCTCGGCATAGCGCAGGTAGACCATGTTGGTGCGATAGAGTGTCACGCCGGCGGAGTTGAGCTTGTCGATGGTCTGCACCTCGTTGGACACACGGGCGAAGCGCTCCTTGCTGAGCACGCGGTTCTCGTAGATGGTGCCAAAGCGGAGGTCGCCGGCATACTCGGCTCGGGTGAGATTGTCCTTCGGGGCGTAGATGGTGTCGACGGACTGGTCTACGTTGGTATAGGTGGCACAATAGTTGGGCGCGGCAGAGAGCTGGCGCAGGCGCTTGGTAGGCTCTACCTGTGCAAACTGCTGGTTGACATCGGTGGAGTTGAAGATGTTGTCGAGCTCGCTCTTTATGCCGTAGAACTCGCTGGTCTCCATGGGGATGTAGCACAGGCACTCGCTGCTGGTGCTGGCGAAGGAGAAGGAGTTGCCGGCACTGCGGAACTCCTTGGTGTTGGAGTCGTACCACGTGGCCTTGGAAATGCCGGTGCGCACGGGGTCGGTGCGCAGGGCCAGGTAGTCGTGGTAGTACATGGCAGCCTCCTGATAGCGTCCTGCCCACAGGCAGAGGTCGCCCAGCAGGGCGCGCACGGGTATGAAGAACTTCTGCGAGTTCTGGTTGTTGATTTGTCCGTAGACAGGCAGCTTTGTGTCGACATAGTCCTTGATGTCGTCAATGAAATAGTTGCAGACGGCATTGACGTCGGAAAGGTTCTGCCGCATGGCAGCCTGCGACTCCTCCTCGGTGAGCAGGGGCTCGGTGAAGAGGGGCACCTGTCCGTAGACCAGCACCAGCTGGAGGTATGTCCACGCACGGAAGGCCTTGACGGCGGCATACTCCGACTCGAACACGCGGCGCCCGTTTTTCATCAGGTCTTTGTTGACATACTTCAAGAAATAGTTGCAGTTGTTGATGACGGCATAGTAGTCGCTGATGCGGTTGTAGGCGTTGTCTGTGCCAATCTGGAAATTGGTGATGGCCTTTAAGTCGCTGGCCGCCGAGGCGGTGGTGGTGGTGAGGTCGCTGCGTAGCTCGCCCAGCAGGACGGTGCGGTCGGCAATGGCCTGCATCTTGTAGATGATGCCCATGACGCTGTAGACGCTGTCGGTCGGCGACTGCAGGCGGTTGTCCTCCTGGAACTCCACGAACTCGGAGTCGGTGTCTACGAGATCAGCGCATGAGGTGAACATCATGGTAAATAATAAAGTATAAAGTATAAATAATAAATATTTATGTCTCATAACACATTTCCATTTTTCTTTTTTATTTCTTCTTTTTTCTTTAGGACGAAGCCCGCTTACAGGTTAACCTTCACGCCGAGGGCAAAGGAGCGCACGCTGGCCTGCAGGCCACGGTCGATGCCCTGCATGAGGGCGCTGCCGCTGACTCCACAGTCGGGGTCGCTGCCCAGATAGCCCGTGAGGGTGAAGAGATTGTAGGCGCCGCCCCAGAGGGTGATGCCCTGCAGATAGGTGCTGGTGATGGGGATGGTGTAGCTCAGGGTGACGCTGGAGAGGCGCAGGTAGCTGCCGTCCTCTATCCAGCGGTCGCTGAAGCGGGCATTGCCCATGGGGTCGCCATAGCTGATGCGGGGTATGGTGGCCGTCTGACCATCGGCAGTCCAGCGTTCGAGCATGGCTGTGGTCTGGTTGTGGAAGCGTGAGCCAGCCTCCAGCAGCGAGCGCTGATAGTTGTAGACGTCGTTGCCCAGCGAATAGCGCAGGGCGGCGCTCAATGCCCAGTTCTTCCAGTTGACACGGGTGAAGATATTGCCATAGACATCGGGGTTGGGGTCGCCGATGACCATGCGGTCGGCCTCGTCGATGACGCCGTTGCGGTCGAGGTCGGCGAAGCGCATGTCGCCGGCTCCGAAGTACTCACGCTGGTCCTTGTCGTTGATCTGGTAATAGCCGTCGGCATCGGCTTCGGCCTGCGTGGCATAGACGCCCCGGGTCTTGTAGCCGTAGAACACGCCGGCGGCAGTGCCTACCTGCGAGAGGATGGTGGCACCGTAGGCCTGGGTCTCAAAGGGCTTGTCGTTGTCGGGCAGCGCCGTAATCTTGTTGACATAGTGCCCGGCGGTGGCTCCCAGCTCCCAGCCGAAATCCTTCAGGCTGAGCAGCTTGATGCCCACGGCCACGTCGAAGCCCTCGTTCTCCAGCTTGCCGTCGTTGCTCCAGTTCTCGGCCAGGCCGCTGGTCCAGGCGAGCTGCCGCAGGGTGACCAGGTTCTGTGTCCAGCCCTTGAAATAGTTGAACCGCAGGTTTACACGGTTGTTGATGAAGTTGCCTTCCAGTCCGAGTGTCAGCCTGCTGGTAGACTCCCATTTCAGCGAGGTGTTGCCGATGTTGCCTATCGACTTGCCGTCGACTTTCTGTGTGAGCATGTTGTTGGCCACGAAATAGGTCTTGGAGGCCGTGTAGTCGACATTGTCGTTGCCGGTGATGTCGAATCCTGCGTTCAGGCGGAGGTAGTCGATGCCCTTGACGTCGGCCAGCCATTTCTCGTTGGTCATCACCCAGGCGGCGTTGACGCTGGGGAAGAGTCCCCAGACGACTCCACCGAGCTTCAGGCCGTCGGCATCGTCTCCGAAGCGTGAGCTGGTCTCTGCCGAGAATCCAGCCTGAAGATAGTATTTCTCACCCCAGTTGTAGTCGGCCTGTGCATACCAGGTGAGGTCGCGGGCCTTGTCGTCGGCGCCCCATGTGGAACGGTAGTTGCGGGCATTGCCTGTGCTGGGGTATTTGTCGTTGCCGGTGTCGAAGCCTCGCTGGGCAGTGAGCTTGTAGTTGTTGCTCTGATAGCGCAGGCCGCCGAACACGTCAATCTTATGCGCTCCGTAGCGGTTGCCCCAAGTGAGGCGGGTGTCGCTCATGACGGCATTCTGGCGTGCAGCCATGCTCTGCGACATATTCTCCACCTGGATATTGCTGGAAGCCAGCAGGCGGAAAGGCGGGGTGCCTTCGAGCGGGAGGTAGTAGTTCTCGTTGGTGTTGACCAGCGTGAAGTTGAAATGCTCGGAGAGGTAGAGACGGCGGTTGAACTGGTAGCGCGGCGTGACGCTGAAGGAGACCATGCGGTTGCCGGCCTGATTGCGGTTCTCGCCGTCGCCCAGCTTGAGGATGCCCAGGGGATTGGCCAGGCGCACGGAGTTGGCATAGATCTCTCCGTCCTCTTCGAAGACCTTGCTCACATAGCTGTCGGCATCGGCCAGATAGCTGCTGGGGCGGCCGTTGATGTCGAAGGCGTAGGGAGCGAGGAAGGGCGACTTGACGAGGGAGAGGAAGCCGGGTGAGGAGATGGTTCCCACGCTGAGGTCGGCCTTGGCACCGTCGTCGCGAAGGTCGCGGGTGACATCGCTATAGGCGGCATCGAAGCGCACGTCTAAGCCTTTAAACACGCTGATGTCGGTGTTCAGGCGCATGTTGAAGCGCGAGAAATCGTTGCCGCGCTGGGTAGCGTCGCCCAAGGAATAGCCTACGGAGAGGTTGTAGTTGGCCACATCGTCGCCTCCCTGCACGTTGATGCCATAGTTCGACACGAAGGTGCTGTGGTAGACCTCGCCTGGCCAGTCGGTATTGTTGTGATATGTATTATAATAGTAGTTGGAGGGATCGTTGTTGACGAACTCCAGGTTCTGCACGTTGGCCGTCAGTCCCGAAAGCATTTCGGTGGCATAGATGCGGTAGTCGGCAGCACTCATCATCTTGGGCAGACGGGGGGTGAGCTGGTACTGGCCGTTGATGGTGACGTCAATCTTGGTGGCCATAGACTTGTTGCGCTTGGTCTTGATGAGCAGGACGCCGCCGGCAGCCTTGGCACCATAGAGGGCAGTACCGTTTTTGAGAATGGTGACACTCTCAATGTCGTTGACGTTCAGGTTGGCCAGGATATTGTTGTAATAGCCTTCGTGAAGCATCTCACGGTCGTACTGCATGTCGGTGATGACCCCGTCGATGACCACGAGGGGCTGCGCATTGGCCTGGAGGCTGACGAGTCCGCCGATGAACATCGTGTTGCCCATGCCCAGCTGTCCGCTGCGTGAGACGGAGTGGACGTCAGCTCCCAGCCGCTCGGCCACCAAGGGGTCGATACTCAGCTGGGGAGTGTTGTCGAAGTTGTCGGTACTATGGCTGACTGCCGACTGCGTGGTGAGGCTGTAGGTGGGACTGAAAGTGCTGGGATAGAGCTGGGCATTGGTGTCCTCCGCCCTGCTGCCAATGGCTTTCTGCTGGGGCTGATAGCCCTCTACCCTCATACTGACACTGCTCACATAGAGGGGTACCGTGAGCTGGTAGACACCTTTGTCGTCGGTCATGGTGGTGTAGTACTGGTTGCCGTATGCCTGGACGATGACACCTGCCAGAGGCGTGCCCGTAGAGGCATCGGTCACAATGCCGCTCACCGTCTTCTTCTCCTGTGCGGATGCTGTTCCAACAAACAATAAGCAACAAGCAATAACGGTCAGCGTTCTGGCTAAGTTTCTTTTCATTGTTTTCTTTTCCATAGTCGTAATTGTGTATTGATTACTGTTTACTGTTTGTTGTTTCTGGGACGCAGATAGATGCAGTCAAGGAACATTTCGCGTGAGAAGTTTCTGGTCTCACGGGCGGTGATGTTGCACTTCAGCTTGACGGCGAACTTCATGTTCGTCTGGTCGTAATTGCAGACGGGGAAAGTGAAGTTCTCAGCCAGCAACAGCGTGTCGACACGGGAGGGGTCGTTGCTGAACTTGAACTTGTCGCAGTCGTAGACCTGTTCTTTGCCGTTCTCGTCGACGTAGCAGATGTCCACCTGGAACTTGCAGGGCTTGACCTGTGCATTGGGGTCGTAGACGGTGGCAGGCAGGATGATGGCGCAGATGTCGTAGGCACCGGCCAAGGTGTTCTCCAGCTTGTATGACATGGTCCAGTTGCTGGTGCTGCTCTCGGGAGTGATGACCAGATATTCGTTCTCCGAAATGCTGTCGGCGGCATGGATGCGCGTGGAATAGGTGCAATGGTTGCTTTCCACAATCAGGCCCGTGCGCTCGCCCTCGGCCTTCACCTCGCGGAAGTAGGTGTCCAAAGGAGAATATGGCCATTTGTCAGCGAGATAGAGCGTACCGTTGCTGTACTCTACGGGCGTGGCGCCATAGAGGATGCCACCCTTGTCGAACGGACGGTGGAACACATGATACTGGGGATAGCGCTTGTTGTACTCGTAGGTGACAAGCGAATCTGTCGGAGAGGACTGGATGGTGCGGCTGAAGATGGCATCGTTGAGCAGGGCATAGTTTGCCCAGAAGCGCTGGAGTGAGTCGCCATTCTCCACAGAGGCATCGTAGCGGAAATGCTCCATAGCCTCCTGCCACACACGCTGCCACTCGCCGGCATTTGGCACCACGAAGATGAAGGTGGAGTCTTCGTCGGCCAGCTTGCCGACACGCTCCAACATGCGGTTACGCTCGATGAAGACAGAGTCGACATAGATCTGCTCACCGTCGACCATGCCTCCCTCCACAGACTGGGTGGGGCTGAACTCGTCCTGCTCATAGCTGCTCAGCTGCTCGCCAATCAAGCTGAAGCGGGGGTCGTTGAGCATAATCTCATAGAGATTGTAGCGGTAAGGCAACGTCTTCTGCAAGATGTGCATGATGCCGCCCTTGGCCTTGATGTTGGCCTCGGCGAGGGGAACGTCGAGCACTTTGTTGTTGCCAATGGTGGCACGCTTCGTATTCATCAGGAAGAACTCGGCGGGCGTGTTGAAGCTGGAGGTGAGGTTGTAGGACAAGTGATTGCCCACGAACGAGCGCACCACCATGGAGTCGCCCCTGTTGGTGGCCAGCAGACTGAGCACCGAGTCCTTGTTAAAAGTGCCATTGACGGGGGCCAGCACGGTGAACGTCTGTACGCCGTCGAGCAGGTCGGCATAGCTGACACCCGTCTTCTTATGGTGCTTGAAGACCATGGTCTTGCTCAGCACCTCACGGAAGTCGCTCAGCTCCGGGTGCTGCTGCATGGTCTGCCATAAGGTCATCTCAGCTCCCGACTGCGACGCCGGACTCTCGAAGTGATCGTCCCAGTCGGAGCAAGAAGTGAAGAGCGAAGCGTGAAGCGTGAAGACTGCTGCGCCCAGCAGCTTCATCGTCGCACTCACCATTCTCTTCTTTCTATAGATAGTTGTATTCATATTTCTTTATTATATGTATTGTTAAACAAAAGCGGAAGCAAAATCTTCACTTTTCAGTATTCACTATTAATGGCGGTCTTCGCCTTCGGGGCTGTCGTAAACATCCTTGGGGCACAGCTCGATATAGTCTATGGACATGTAGAGCGTGCTACCCTCAAGAATCTGACGGAAACGGAGCCAATAGTCCTGGTCGGCACGAAGGTACTGCTTGGTCAGGATGCGTCGCACGTCATTGTTGTAGGTGCGGAAAGGCTCTGAGGTGCTGCCATAGCTGTCCATAGCTTTCATGAAGCCTCGGTTGCGCATGGCCTTGTCGATGGCCTGGTTCTCCTCTTCGTCGTCGGTGTCAGCCTCCCAGCCGATGTTGCTGTCGAAGTTGCGGAAGCTGATAGGTATGCCGCAAGGATCGTTATTCAGGTAAACCTGCGCAATGCCTCGGTCGTCGCCGAGAGAATAGCCAAGGCGTACCTCGTAGGTTCCGTCATGGGGAACAGGAGGCAGCTTCACCGATGCGTCGAACTTCTCGCCGGTGATGCAGACACCGCTGCCCTGATAGTGGCGCCAGCCTGTCTGCTCATTTCCACAGCCGATGAAGGTGCTGGCATTGTGCATCTTGAAGTCGGCCAGGAAACCGTTCTTGAAACCAATCATCATCTCTTCCTTACCCATGTGCTCCATGCGGGCATGGCCATTCATGAAGTCGGGGCTGAGACAGCTGCCGTCAATACGTATGCGGCGGTTGAGCACATTCCAGCGCACCTCCCTGGAATAGACCAGGATATCGTCGATGTAGATGTAGCGTCCGTTCTTGCACGACTGGTTGTAGCCGTCGCCCTCGTCGTTCTTCAGCACACGCACGCCACGCACTTCGGCCTTGTTCTTGAGGCCCACGCGGTTGATGTAGATTTCTTCTCCGGGATTGCTGCAGAAGCGAATCAGCGTGTGGGGAGCCATCGTCTCGTAATAGTCCTCGGGGTCGTAGA
This sequence comes from Prevotella sp., assembly GCA_024697405.1. Lineage (GTDB taxonomy): Bacteria > Bacteroidota > Bacteroidia > Bacteroidales > Bacteroidaceae > Prevotella. The sequence goes on along the minus strand of JAILFU010000186.1, from coordinate 22,347 downwards.
TGTTGAACAGGAACTTCTGCGTGTAGATGTCGCCCTTGCAATGCACCCAGTAGTCGCGGGGCCCCATACGGTTGATGAGGTGATAGCTCACGAAACGGTTCAGCGGATTGCGGCGGTCGGTGAAGTCGTCGTCATACTTACCGGCATCTTCGGGATAGGACTCGTCGTAGACCTGCTTGGCGTATGCCTTCAGGTCGTCCAGATTATTGATGTTGTGGGCACGATAGACAGAGTCTGTCTCGACAAAGGCGGTGAACTTGAACAGGCGTTTCTGCGGATACCAGGTATTGCACTGCTTAGAGGCTGTTCCGTCATTTGCCGTGCCGTAGGGAACCTTGAATCCCTTGCCGCCCCAGGCAGAGTCGGGGTTGACGGTGTAGGAAAGGTCATCGTACTTGGCCAGAGAGTCGGCCATACCGGTAATCCTGAGTGCCTCGCTGAAGATGGTCAGGTTGGGATTGTCTTCCATGAAAGTAGACAGGAACTCGTTGCTGGCCTTGATGACATGGTCGATGACGTGCACTACGCCATTGGTGACGGAGTCGTCCTTCTGGATGATGCGCGAATTGGTATTCACGTAGATGAGCAAGGCATTGTCGTTATCGGCATCGCTTTTCGAGTCCATCAGGATGTAGTCGTCGTTCATGTTGACCGGAGCCAGCTCGCCACCCATGTCGGTGGTGAAATAAGCCTTGTCCTGCACGATGTGGGTGCGGGCGATGGTGTCGCACTGCTCTGCCGTCAAGGCGTCGAGCGAGGACAAGCCGTTCTCTTGGAGGAACTGCTTGATGGCCTCGTTGGTGGGGGCGAAGACGGTATAGTGACCGTAGGTCTTCAGCATGGAGAGGTAGTTGCTCCGCTCCAGGATGGTCTTGAATTCGCTGAACTGGGCATCGTCGGCCTCGATGAAACCGGCAGCAGTGAGACGCACCGAAGAATAGAAATTCAGCGGGGCATCGCTGTCATCGTCGCTACAGGAAACGAGCGCCCACCCAAACCCTCCTAAAAGGAGGGATGTCATTACAGTATAGAGGCATGACAACTTCAGCATTCCATTTTTAATTTTAAGCTTATAACTCATAGTTGTATTTCCTTATTTGTTGTCTGAATGTTTAATTGCAGCAAGTCTATCCTGCCTCCCTTGGAGAGGGGCAGGGGGTGGGCTTAGTTCTTTTCAAGGTCAGCATCATCGCCCGTGTTGTATGCAGGGTTCTGCTTCAGGTAAGGATTCACCTTCAGCTCATTGCGGAAATAGGGCAGATAGAGGGCGTTGGGATTCGACAGCCGTATCTGAATGCCGCTAATGTTGGTAATCTGCTTCTTGGTGACGGTAGTGGCCAGCTCTCTGGTGTTGCCAGTGCGGCGTGCCTGACGGAGCAGGTCATACCAGCGCTTACCCTCAAACATCAGCTCGCGGTGGCGTTCGTCGAGCACCAGCGTCTCCATATTCTCCTTGGAGTCCTTATAGTCGGTGAACTTCAAGACTTCACCTACTCCGGGAGACAAGGAGTTGACGGCACGCTTGTTCACAGCATTGATGAGCGAGAAGGCATCCTCGAAGAATTCGCTGCCCTGCTCGATGAGTGCCTCGGCCTTCATCAGCATGACATCGGTCAGACGGTAGACAATCCAGTGAGCGTAATTGTTGGAGCGCCAGGAATACTCGGGAGTCCAGTTGCTCTTGGAGTTATCAATGGTGACACGGGTGGCGGCATACTTGGCAATGTAGTAAGAGGTGGTTCCAGCCCTGTAGATGGACTCGTATGCACGGCAGTCGTTCAGGTTGAAAAGCTCGGTGCTCTTTGTAGGCAGGTCGCCATAGAATTCGTCGAAAGGCGACAGACGTCCGTTGGAGAGCGAGTTACCGCTGTTGCTGGCATAATAGCTGCCGACGTAGCCGTTACGGTTGTCGGTGTTGAGTGTCTCGTCGAAAGTGAGCTCGAACAAGCTCTCAAACGAATTGCCCTTTCCGAATATCTCATTGTAGGCATTGCCCGACGTGTTTTCTACCTTCTCCAGCAGGAGGGGGATATCGTTGAAAAGATACACATCGTTCTGCAGCCTGCGTCTCAGGTTCTCAAATTCCTTCTGCTTGAACTGGATGACATAGTCGCAGCAGTCCACGCACTTCTGCCAGTTACCCTGCCAGAGATAGAGATCGGCCAACAGGGCGTAGACGGCAGGCCTGGTGACACGGGCCGTGTTGTCGCGCTCTCCACTTTCCTGCGCCTTGTCGGGGTTGGGCTTGCGGAAGTAGAGCTGTGCATCGTCCTTCACAGCCTCCAAGTCGGCAATGAGGTTGTTGAGCACCACATTGAATGAGTCTGCCGGAACCTGATAGTTCTGCGTGTCGTCGATGCTAGGCTCCCTGGTGAAGGGTACGTCGCGGAACGTGCGGATGAGATGGAAATAGCACAGGGAACGAATGAACGTTGCCTCCGCAATATTGGCCTTCATCTCCGTCAGCGTATAGTTCGGGTCGAGTTCCTGCACCTGAGGCGCATAGTGAATGACAATGTTGCAGCGGTTGATGGTCTGGTAGAACGAAGCCCAGTTGCAGAAGGGATTGCTGGGGAGGATGTTCTCCTTGACCAGCTGCTCCAGATCCTGCGATGACGACACGCCGATGATCATATTGTCGGAGCGCGACTCGCCCCAGAGCCCCATACGGGTGATGCAGTCTTCGGAATAGAGACTCTCGTAGCAGCCCATCAGCACACTGGTCACGTCGCTCTTCTTGGTCCAGTAATTCTCCAGGACAACGTCGTTCAGCGGCAGCAGGTCGAGAAAGTCACCACAGGAAACGAAGACCGACGACTGAAGGACGACGCATGCTGCACCGAGCACCTTCATCTTCATTCTCTGACTTCTGTTTCCCATTCTTTTCATATAGCTGTTCAAATATTGTGAGCACCGCTTGGCGGTAGCAAATACTTCATTTTTCATTTTTCATTCTTCATTTAAAACGAAACAGTGATACCTCCAGTAAAGGACTTGGCCCTCGGTGTCTGCGCATTGTCGGTCACGACACCGTAGCCTCCGTATCCCACTTCAGGGTCGGCACCCGAATACTTGGTGATGACAAACAGGTTGTTGGCCGAGATATACAGGCTCAGCTGGCTCAGGCCCAGCTTCTTCAGCGTCTTCGGAGAGAGGGCATAGCTCAGCTGTGTATAGTTCAGACGGATAAACGATCCGTCTTCCACGAAGCGGTCGCTTCCCAGCCAGTTATAGCCATAGTTGTAGAGTGCACGGGGAATGGGCATGTCATCGCCCTCTACGCGCCACCTCCACAGCACGGCAAGGCTCTGGTTGTTGTTCGAGTACATATTCTCCGCATTCATGCGGGCCTTGTTGATAATCTTGTTTCCGTAGCGGAAGTTGAACTGGTTGTTCAGCGTCAGGCGTCCCCAGTGGAACTTGATGCCGAAGCCACCGGTGAACTTAGGCAGCGAGGAGCCGAGGTAGACGATGTCGAGCTCGTTAATCTGGCCGTCGTGATTCACGTCCTCATAGATGGCATCGCCTCCGTGGAATTCCTTGTCTTCCTCTTCCACGCCAGTATAGCAGAACACCATCGGCTTCGTGCGTCCGTAGTTGTCGAGGATGACCATTCCGTTCTCATCCCTGGCCACGGGGGCATTAGGACCGCTCACGCCGGGCACCTCCGTCTCTGAGTACTTGCTGTACTGATAGACTCCCTTGTAGCGGAAGCCATAGATGCCGCCAAGCGGACGGTTCAGCTCCACACGTGAGAGGTAGCTGCCGTTGTTTCGGTCGAAGTCGCCGTTGAGCGATGCCAGCACGGTCTCGTCCATCTCGGTCAGCTTGTTGCGGTTGTTGGCAAAGGTGATATTGAAGTCGACAGAGAACTGTCCGGCTTTGATTATACGGTTTCCGTTGAGGTTGAACTCCCAGCCTACGTTCTCCATGGCACCCACATTCTGATAGGCCAGCGAAGAGAAGCCCGAGCTGGAAGGCAGCGAACGGTTGCCCATGAGCAGGTCGGTGGTCTTCTGCTTGTACACTTCGACATTACCATTGAAGCGGTCGTTCCAGAAGCCGAAGTCGAAGCCCAGGTTGACGGTCTCCTTCTGCTCCCACTTCAGGTTCTTCAGCTGCACGTTGCTCTGATACACAGAGCCGTTGTCCATGTAGCCCTTGCCGCCAGTGTACTTGCTGTAGAAGAGACCCTCGCCGCCAGGCTGGTTTCCTACGATACCCCATCCCGGACGGATGGCCAGCATGCTCACAAAGGGCAGGTTGTCTTTGAACCAAGGCTCGTCGCTCACAATCCACTTTCCCGACAGGGCAGGGAAATTACCCCATCGCTGGTCGGGACCGAACTTCGTGCTGCCGTCGCGGCGCACAGAGAAGTCCACCACATAGCGGCCCTTGTAGGCATAGTGGGCGGAATAGGTCAGATAGATGCTGCGCCACTGGCCGGGCGAAGAACCGAAGCTGGAGATGATGCCGGGAGCGCTGGCCGAAATAATCGTGCCCGAAGGCAGGCCGTACTCACTGGTGTTCTGGCTCGTGCTGGTGCCCTTGGTGAGCTGTCCTCTCAACATCATCATCAGGGAGTGGTCCTTGTTGGTGAACTGGGGCACAAACGTCAGCGTGTGGGTAGTGGTGATGCCCAGGCTCTTGTAGGCGTTGTTCGTGGCCAGGTTGGCGTCGCTGCTGCTCCATCCGCCTGTGCTCAGCGAGAGCGGGCGGAACATGTCGTTGTAGCGGTTGAAGATGTTGAACACAATCTTGCCCTCATAGGTCAGTCGTGTCTTCTCGTTCTCTATGCCCAGCAGCTCGTAGTTCAGCTTGAACTCCGGCTCAATGTTGTAGCTGCTCTCCTCGCTCTTGGCCAGATTGGCCAGTGCTATGGGGTTGTAGTCGGAGAGCTGGTTTTCGCGGAACACCTCGTTCACCGTAGGTAACATATTATAATATGTGCCCAGACTTTTGCCGTCCCGGTCCTGCTCGTAGATGGCCAGGTTCGGCATACGGCGGTAGGCCACGGAGAGGAGGTCGGCGTAGTTCTTATGGTTGTCAGTATAGGTCAGAGCCACATTGGTGGCAATCTTGATGCGGTCGCTGACAAAATAGTCGAGTGCCACACGGGTGGTGAAGCGGTCGAGCTGCTGCTTAATGATAGAGCCAGTCTCATGGTCGTAGCCGGCAGCAATACGGAAGTTGGCTTTCTCGCCACCGCCGCTCAGAGCCACATAGTGGTTCTGTCGCCAGCCGGTCTTCTTCACGGCCTTCACCCAGTCGGTGTTCTCGTTATACATCTGGTACTCCGAGAACTCGCCGCCCGACTTGTAATTGATCTCGTCGATATTGTCGCTGGCACCAGCCTGCAGCCGGGGGTTGAAATACTCCTCCTTGAGCATCATGGTGTACTCGTCGCCATTGAGCAGCTTCATGCCTTCGGGCTGGTAGGTTCCTGTCAGTCGAAGGCTGTAGGTCACTCGGGTATTGCCCCTGGCACCGCGCTTGGTCTTGATTTCGATGACGCCATTGGCACCCTGGGAACCCCAGATGGCCGTGGCGGCGGCATCCTTCAGCACGGCAATGCTCTCGATGTCCTCGGGGTTGACGTTGAGCAGCTCTGCAAATTTCTCGTCGTTGGCCGATGAGAAGTCGAAATCCTTGGTGTTGCCCGTCTCCCATACGTTGCCGTCGACAACGATAAGCGGCTCGCTCGACCCGTTGATACTCGATACGCCACGCAGGCGCATGGATGTTCCGCTGCCGAGGTTGCCGGAATTGGCCACGATGTCCAGACCGGCGATACGGCCCTGCAGGGCTTCGTCGACCGTTGTCATCGACAGACCTTCAAACTCTTTCATGTCGATACTCTGCCGGGCAGTGGAAATCTCCTTCTGCGGAATGGCCAGGCCCGACCCCTGTGCCCTCTTTGTGGCGGTGATGGTCACCTCCTGAATCTGGGTAGCATCCTGCAGCACCACATTGTAATGGGTCTTGTTGAAGGGCAGGGTCACCGTCTTGCAGCCCACGTAGGTGATGCGCAGCTTGTCCTTCGGGTTCTTCAGCTTGAACGAGAAGTTACCGCTCATGTCGGTCACGGCGGATGCCACGATACGGTTGGCAGCATCCATCTCCACCACATTGGCCATCATTACCGGGCCGAAGGCATCGCTCACCGTACCGCTGATGATGTCGCCGGCTTTCTGCGCCCTTGCGGGGCTAAACGACAAATGAAAAATGATAAATGATAAACTTATCACTTTCAGCCATTGGCTAGAAACCTTGTTGAATCTTGTTGTCTTCATACTATTATCATTTTTCATTTATCACTTATCATTAAGGGCTTCGCCCGTCAGCAGCGGGCCGTCGATGAGATGAACAACGGCAGAGGAAGAGTTGTGGATGATGGTGGCCTTGCTCTTGTCCTGATTGGAGTAGGTGTACTCACGAGCCATCAGGTTGTAGAGCCCGCTCTTCTCGGTCATCACTCTTCTCACGTTTCCTGCCTTGTCCCTGATGCTAATGGCACTACCACTCTTGTCGGTGGTGATGGCCAGTTTGAAGAAGGTCTTGTTCACCTTGTCTATACAGGCTGTCTCAAACTCGCTGCTGGTGGTGCCGTCGGCATTGAGGTTGTCGTTGCCAGTAGTGTTGTCGGCCCCGATGAAGAGGGAGTTGTCCTGAATATGATAGCGCAGGAAATCGTTGATTTGCTGGGTGTATTGCTCGGCCAGCAGCATCTGGTCGCTGTTGAGGGAGTCGAGTGCGGCCACGTCGTCCCAAGTGTGAAGCTTCTTCTCAGCTATCAGCGCATCGATGCTCTCGTTGGTGGGAACATAGACGGTGTAGTGGAAGTTGTTGAACACGCTGATGCAGGTGTCGCTGCAGGCGAATCGGCCGTCGTGGATGGTCTCCAACAGGTCGCTGCCTTCCAGCAGCTCGCGGAAGCGGCTAAATTCGGGATGCTGGCCCAGCAGGTTGCATACCGTCTGTCGTGTGCCCAGCACGGGTCCCTGCTCCAGGATATAGGTCTTGCCGTTACCGCCGTTGGTCTGGTCGTAGATATAGCTGATAGGCACAGAAGGAGTCTCGCCGTTCACCTGGCGGCTGCCCTCGACGAACATGCCCTGGGCACCCTGGCCTACATTGCGCACATGGAGCGTAGAGCCGCCCTTCGTGCGGTAGTACTCGTGGCCGTCTTCCACATCACCGATGACCACGTGGTCGTCGAGGATGGTGTACAGGCGGTTGAGGATGGGGTTTCCGTCGAGGCTCTTTCCGCCAGTGTTGGTATAGACGCCGATGGAGTCGCCCACAACGCCGGTCTCCGGGTCGATGTTATGGATGCTGGCATACACCTCGTTGCCCTTCTTGCTGGGGTCGTAGTGGAAGCGCAGCATCTGCGTCTGGGGCTTGCCATACGACACGGGGTCGATAAACTCCAACAAGGCATTGTTCGACGGGAGGAAGAAGCTATAGCGTGAATTCAGTGAGTTCAGGTAGGCGCCATAGTTCAGCTGGTCGATGGCCCAGTGGATGATGCTCATGTTCTGGTCGACCACTGTGGGGTACATCACGCTCACGAACGAGGTGGGGGTGAAGACATGGTTGGTCAGGTAGACGGCACCGTTGCAGGCCAGCCACACCGAGTCGACATGCTCCTTGGTGATGCCCATTGGGTCGGCGGCGTCGTTGAGTATGAACTGGAACTTGCTGGGTACGCTGCTAATGAACGACGGCAGCATGTTGGCCTTCAGGAATTCGGAGAGCGTGGAATAGGGCACGTTGTCCCACGAGCCGAAGCTCTTGCGCAGAGCAGCGCCGGCACCGTTCTCCCAGTATTCCGACAACGCCTCGTCGCTGGGCACAAGCATCACGGCCATATCCTGCTGCAGCGCCGTCTCGCTCTTCTCGTTGGTCAGGATGTAGTAGCTGTTCCATCCCGGATCGAAGGGCAGCTCACCGTTGGCCTTGCTCTTCTGGTTGTGCGTCTGTGTAAACTCCAGGCCGCCCTGCGAGCGCTTCGAGAAGTAGCGCAGCTGGAACACAGAGTCCACGGAGGTGCCCCGGTTGGCATTGTAGGCGCGGGTCACCTCGTCGCCGCAATAGTCGAGCACCGAATAGCGGTCCAGCAGGTGGGCGAAGAGCGAGGTGTTGGGCTTATTGGCAATGATGTCTGCCATGTTGGGCAGCGGCGTCACCACCTCGCTCATGCGGTTGACGAAGCCATTCAGGCAGCGGATATTCTGCTCCACGATCTGTGCGCCGTTCACCGAGGCGTCGCCGCTCTGGCGGTGCGTGGTGTAGTTATACAGGAAATCGTAGTCGTCGTTGGTAATCTGCTTGTTGGCCATGTGACGCTCGATGAAATGAATCATCGGGATGGGCGTCATGTCGTGCATCACCACTAGCCCGTCGCGGTCACGGTAGTTCTGCCAGTAGACAGCATCGGGAATCTCGTTCTTGCGCATCACCGGCACGGAGTCGTAGATGCTGAGCGACGACTGGCGCCGCATGCAGTTTCCCTCCACAGGGCCTTCCGTACTGGATAGGGCCTGAACCTGGTAGCTGTTGTCAATCATGCTGCCGAAGAGCAGCAGTTTCTTTTGCGAAAGCGACAGCTGGTCGTAGCTGTGCACTCCCCAGTCGTTCTTCTGGAAAAAGCGGGCGAAAGCCTCGTCGTCGGCCACAAAGAGCGTCTTCGAACCAGTCTTGTCCAGCACCTCGCGGTAATCCAGATCGTTGATCAAGCGCACTGTGTTGGTAAAGTTGCCCTGATCGTCGAGCCAGCTGTAGATGCTCGAGTCCCACCCCGCAGGTGTCTTCTCATCAAGGTCGTACTGGCTGCACGACGTCAAGGCTTCCCCACCAATCAACAGCATTCCTGTCGCGGCCAGCACACATAGTCTGCCACGAAACCTGACTTGTTTTTTGGTTTTCATACGAATTATTTAATAAATTAAACATTTGTCATCAATTCGCTTGCAAAGGTACACATAATTATATTAGTATGCTTGCGCATACGTTTGTTCCGTTTTTCTGTTTGCAACCGCACTTTGCTATTTGTATCATAGACTTTCGCCCATGTTACATGCACAAAAGAAGGGCACCCATTATTATATATAATATGCTTAATCCAGAAAAACCCTGCAACCCTGCATACTCTGCACTAAACAAGACTATTTCTAAACAGACACCATTCGTGGAAATAAGAACGCCGTTTGGAAAAATACTAACGCCGTTTGGAAAAATACTAACGCCGTTTGGAAAAATACTAACGCCGTTTGAAAGGAAACTGATGCCTCGCCGGGAATGCGGGGTTCATTGCAGGGTTTAAACAAAGTGTACTACCAGCAGCACGATGCTAATCAGTCACTTATCATAAAGAATGCAGGGTTGCAGACTTTTATTTCTTGTCGCTAAGATACATTCCCAAGAGGATGAGCAAAGTACCAAACAAAAGCCAAAGCGTAATCTGCTCGTTCAGCAGCCACCAGGCAAAAAGGATGGTGACAATGGGATTGAAATACACCCAGTTGGTGGCTACGACAGCCCCCAGCAGGTGAATCACCCAATTCCAGACGAGGAAACAGACCATTGAAGCCACGACGCTGAGGAACAGCAGGTTCCAGAGCACCTCACTGCTGAATATAACATCCAAAGAGGGAAAGCCAGGAAACAGCAGATAGTAAGGCAGTATGGTCAGCAAACCGTAGAAGAACACCTTGCGGGTGATGAAGAAGGTGGAATAGCGGCCTGTCACATACTTCATGAGCAGAGAATAGACTGCCCAGCTGAGACAGGCACCAAAAGCCAGCATATCGCCCAGAGGGGAGAGGTGCAGCACAAAGCGGCCATTAAGCACAACCGCCGCCATGCCCGCACAAGCCAGCAGCGACCCGAAAACCTGCATGCGCGTAAACCGCTCACTCCGACGATAGGCCACCGAGACGAGCAACATGGCAAACAGCGGGCACGAACAGACGATGAGCGACGTGTTGGTAGCCGTGGTGTAAAGCATGGCGGCATTCTCAGAAAGGAAATAGAGCGAACCTCCTGACACGCCCAGGAACAACATCACCAGCTCGTCGCGCCACGACTCGCTGAGCAGCCTGAACGACTGACGCCTGACCGTCAGCTCGAAGACAAAAAGCAGTAAGTATGCTATTATGAACCGCAGCGTGAAGATCTGAGCGGGCGAGAGGCCGGCAACAAGCAGCATCTTGGTAAACACAAATGTGCTCCCCCATATAGCCACCGTGACAAACGCCAAGAAATGGCCCCAACCTGTCTTCCCTGCCATCGCTTTCTCCAAAACAGTTGCAAAGGTAGTACTTTTTACTGACATTACGTCGTTCAATATGAAATTTTATTTTAAATTAAGTGATTAAACGAATGTAAAAAAAGAGGGTCCGCTAGCAAACAGAATTTAAAGCGGCTTTTCGAAATGTTAAAATGACGGAAAAGTGACCGCCAATTTGTCAGAATACTAAACTTTGCACTTATATTTGCATCAAATTCCGTGTAGAAAACATAAACATTAACACATTATGACAAATATGAAAAAGATTGCAAACTTTCTGATTCCCACCACCAGCGTGGTGGCCATTGCTTTCGCCGTGGCAGCATTCTCCAACTCGCATGCAGCCACTCAGTCGCAAACCCAGCCCCAGCAGACGGAGATGGTCAATGTGCAGGCAGTAGCCGCTGCACAGCCCGTCGACTTGTCGTACGCCGCTGAGAAGGCGCTACCCTCGGTAGTACATATTAAATATGTGCAGAACTCAAAGATACAGACCGTAGAGGTGCAGAGCGACCCCTTCGAGGACTTCTTCAGCGACCCCTTCGGCGGATTCTTCGGACGCGGACAGCGCGGACAGGGCGGCACGCAGAAGCGCCAGGTGCAGACCCCGAAGCGCACGGCTACGGGCAGCGGCGTCATCATCTCGAACGACGGATATATCGTGACCAACAACCACGTTGTGGACGGTGCCGACGAGCTGACTGTCACTTTGGCAGACAGCAAGGAGTACAGCGCACGCATCATCGGCGCTGACAAGACCACCGACCTGGCACTCATCAAGATTGACGCACGCAACCTGCCAGCCATCGAGATTGCCAACAGCGACAATGTGAAGGTGGGCGAATGGGTGCTGGCCATCGGCAACCCTCTGGGCCTGAACAACACCGTCACCGCCGGCATCATCTCGGCCAAGGCACGCACGCTGGGAGCCAATGGCGTGGAGAGCTTCATCCAGACCGACGCCGCCATCAATGCAGGTAATTCGGGCGGAGCACTGGTGAACACCAACGGACAGCTTGTCGGCATCAACGCCATGCTCTATTCGCAGACGGGCAGCTATAGCGGCTACGGCTTCGCCATTCCCACGACCATGATGAACAAGGTGGTGGACGACATCAAGCAGTATGGCACCGTGCAGCGCGCCATGATAGGCATACAGGGCGGCGACGTGAAGGGCTTCGTCGATTCTGAAAAGGAGGAAGGCCGTGAGGTGGACCTCGGCACGATGGAAGGCATCTATATCCAGAAAGTCGTGGAGGAGAGCGCTGCCGCCGAGGCCGGGCTGGAGAAGGGCGACGTTATCATTGAGGTGGACGGCCAGAAGGTGACCAAGTTTGGCGACTTGAGCGGCATCATCGCCCAGAAGCGTCCCGGCGACAAAGTGAGCCTGACCTACCTGCACAATAAGAAGAAGCATACGAAGACCGTCACCCTGCGCAATGAGCAAGGCAACACGAAGGTGGTGAAGAATGCCGACCTCGACGTGCTGGGAGCCGACTTCCGCGAGATTACGCAGCAGCAGAAAGACCAGCTGGAGATACAGTACGGCCTGGAGGTCATCAAGGTGAACAGCGGCAAGATGAAGGAGGCCGGCGTGCCCAAGGGCTTCATCATCCGTCAGGTGAACGACCAGCCTGTGAAGACGGTCGAAGAGCTGCAAGACCTGGTGAAGACGGTCAGCACGTCGAGCGAGCCGGTGCTCATCATCAAGGGCCTCTACCCCACTGGCAAGAAGGGCTACTTCGTAGTTCAGCTCAGCGAGTGAAAAGTAACGGGTTAGAAGTTAGAAGTTAAGACTTAGAACTTAGAAGCTAGGAGTCGGAAGCTAGGAGTCGGGAGTTTCTTGTTAAAAAAAATTAATCTACGAGAAAAAACTCCCAACTCCTAACTCCAACTCCTAACTCTTTTGTACCTTTGCACGGCAGAAAAAACTTAATACTACTGGTACCATCATGCGACAACTTAAAATCACAAAGTCAATTACGAATCGAGAGAGTGAAGCACTCGACAAGTATTTGCAGGAGATAGGAAAGGAGGAACTCATCAGCCCCGACGAAGAGGTGGAGCTGGCACAGCGCATCAAGAAGGGCGACAAGAACGCCTTGGAGCGGTTGACGAAAGCCAACTTGCGTTTCGTTGTCTCTGTAGCCAAGCAATACCAAAACCAGGGACTCTCGCTGCCCGACCTGATTAACGAAGGCAACGTAGGACTGATTAAGGCGGCTGAAAAGTTCGACGAGACACGCGGTTTCAAGTTCATCTCCTACGCCGTATGGTGGATCAGGCAGAGTATCCTGCAGGCCATAGCCGACCAGAGCCGTATTGTGCGTCTGCCGCTCAACCAGGTAGGCTCGGTCAACAAGATCAACCGCGCGCTGAATAAGTTTGAGCAGGAAAACGAGCGCAGACCGTCGGCACAGGAATTGTCGGAGCACATCGACCTCCCACAGGAGAAAATCGACGAGGCCATGAGCGCCAACACGCGCCATGTGTCTGTAGACGCACCGCTGAGCAACGACGAGGATGGCTCGCTGCTCGACTTGCTGGTGAACACCGATGCACCGCTGGCCGACAGCCACTTGGTGGACGAGTCGCTGAAGGCAGAAATCGACCACGCACTGCTCACCCTCAAAGAGCGCGAGCGAGGCATCATCAAAGCCTATTTCGGAATAGGCGAGCCGGAACAGACGCTCGACGAGATTGGTGCACGCTTCGGACTGACCCGCGAGCGGGTGCGCCAGCTCAAGGAAAAAGCACTGCAGCGCCTGCGGAACAACAACAAGCAGAACATCTTAAAAACATATCTGGGACAATGAGGAAAAAGACCCTTCTAGCGCTGCTTGCCGCAGTGATGCTCCTATGTAGCGGAAGCTATGCCAAAAAACAGCCCGTGCCGAAAATCTATATGTTCGGCGTGGCTGCGTCGTTCACCGACACCATTGTGCACTTCACCACCATTCAGGAGGTGGACAGTGCCTGGATAGAAACAAAGAACCAATTCCTCCTGGAACGTCAGGCTTATTCCTACCAGTTGCGCGACTTCCTGGAACAGAAGCAGCAGATGCCCCATCGCACCTGCATCGTGTTCTACTCGCAGAAGCGCGAGAAACTGGAGAAGAAGTTCGACAAGATGATGAAGCTCTACACCAAGTCCAAGGACGGCCAGCGCCATTTCGACATCAGGCATCTGGGCCTGCAGGACTTCAGCTTCACAACTGTGTCGGCGGCAGCAGAAGTGGAAACGACGGGAGAATAGTCCATTCACACGCTTAACAAGCACATGAGAGGTGGAAACGACAAGCGAATAGTCATTCACACGTTAAACAAGCACATAAGAAGAATCCCCCCAGCGAAAGGCTGAGGGGACTTTCTTTTTATGCTCTTATGACCTTCTTAGAAGTTGAAATAGAGGCCGAAGGTCAGGTTGTTGCTGCCCAGGTCGAGACCCCAAGCGTGGCTGTTGTTGTTGTCGCCGTCGGGGTTGACGCTGTCGTAACCGATGAAGCCACAATGAGCTACGAAGCTGATGTTTTCGCCGAGTGACACAGCCACACCGGGCTTGAAGCCGATGCTCAGAGCGGTGTAGTCGCCATCGCTGCCAGAAGTGAAGTCAAGGCCGCCGTCGATGAAAGCGCTGACGTTCTTACCCTTGAGGAAGGTGTAACGTGCGTAAGGAGCGAAGATGAAGCAGCTCTCACTGTTGGCTCCAGTATAGGCCAGACTGCCCAGCTTGGTAACACCACCAACCTTGCTCTTGGCATAGCCCAGCACGGTGCCGATGGCCCACTGGTCGTTCAGGTTGTAGCCAACCTCAGGAAGCAGCTTAATCACCGTCTCGTCATCAACGTTCTCACCACCTACGCTGGCCATGCCAACAGTGCCACCAACATAAAACTGTGCATTCATGCTCACTGCAACGAAAGCAGCGGCAACAGTCATCAAAAACTTTTTCATTTTTATAATACCTATTTAATTTAAGTTATACATGTGCCCACCTCGCTGGTGGACAATTATCTGAAAACGGCTGCAAAGGTACACTTATTATCCTAATTGCCAAATTTTTTCACTCTTTTTTTCTCAAATAGAAGCAAATTATTGTTTTATTCTTGGTCGAATGAAACAAAATGCTTAACTTTGCACGTTCAAATAGAAGAAAAACATGCCCCAAAGCATAATAAAGCTCATAGCAGGCCCTTGCGTCATAGAATCAGCTGAATTGCTGGACACTGTGGCACGTACACTTGCCGACATCAACCGTCGGCGGGGAACCGACATCATTTTCAAGGCATCGTTCGACAAAGCCAACCGCACCTCCATCCATTCCTTCAGAGGCCCCGGGCTGGAGAAAGGCCTGCAGATGCTGGCCGACGTGAAGAGCCGATATGGACTGCGACTGCTGACCGATATCCACGAAGCCTGGCAGGCAGAACCTGCCGGTCAGGTGTGCGACGTGTTGCAGATTCCAGCCTTCCTTTGCCGGCAGACCGACCTGCTGGTGGCAGCTGCCCGTACAGGCCGCATTGTCAACATCAAGAAAGCGCAGTTCCTCAGCGGGCGCGACATGCGCTACCCCGTGGAGAAAGCCCGCGAGGCAGGAGCCGGCGAGGTGTGGCTCACAGAACGGGGAAACATGATGGGCTACGGAAACCTGGTAGTGGATTTCCGCAACATCAGCGACATGCTCGACATTGTGCCCACCGTCATCATGGACTGCACACACAGTGTTCAGCGTCCCGACGCGAAGGACGGGAAGACAGGCGGCGACCGCCGCTTCGTGCCCTGCATGGCTTTGGCTGCCAAGGCATTCGGCGCCACCGGCTATTTCTTTGAGGTGCATCCCAATCCCGATGAGGGACTCAGCGACGCCGCCAACATGCTGGAGCTTGACCGTCTGGAGCCGCTGATAGAAAGTCTTATCAGTTAAAGGAAATAGATAATCAAAAAATTGGAATTCAATAAGTTGACTCCACGAGAATACGGCATACAGGCAATACGCGATGAGGCAGAAGCCCTGCTCGACCTCATACCTAAGATGGACAGTCAGTTCGACAAGGCCGTCGACCTGATGCTTGGCTGCAAGGGAAAGGTCATTGTCACTGGTGTGGGCAAGAGCGGACATATCGGTGCGAAGATTGCCGCCACCTTCTCGTCTACAGGCACACCCTCGTTCTTCGTCAATCCCCTGGACGCCTATCACGGCGACCTCGGCGTGATGACCCATGAAGACGTAGTTCTGGCCATCTCAAATTCAGGGCAGACCGACGAGCTGCTGCGCTTCATCCCTACCCTATTGGAAGAACGTATACCCATCATAGCCATGACCGGCAACCCGGCATCGCTGCTTGCCAAGTATTCCACCATCCACCTTAATGTCAGCGTCGAGCGCGAGGCATGCCCGCTGAACCTGGCCCCCACCAGCTCCACCACGGCCACGCTGGCCATGGGCGATGCGCTGGCCATTGCCCTCATGCAGAAACGCCAGTTCCAGCCACAGGACTTCGCCCATTTCCATCCGGGCGGCGAGCTGGGCAAACGCCTGCTCACTACCGCTGCCGACGTGATGCGCTCCAACGACCTGCCCATCCTTTCGCCTGAGGAGCACCTCGGACAAGCCATCATGCTGGTGAGCGAGGGAAAGCTGGGGCTGGGCGTTGCCGAAAAAGACGGACGGGTGGTGGGCCTCATCACCGACGGTGACATCCGACGGGCCATAGAGCGGTGGCAGGCACAGTTCTTCGACCACACTGTGAGCGACATCATGACCCGACAGCCCAAAGTGGTAGGGCCACAGACCAAGATTACAGACATACAGCAGCTGATGCAAACGCACAAGATACACTCCGTGCTGGTGGTAGATGAAAACAGGAAGCTTATAGGCGTGGTCGACCACTATTCCTGCATGATATAACAAACGAAATAAAGACGGTATGAAAACACTAAATAAGAGTTGTCGCTTGTTGTTCATGATGTCACTGAAGCTCGTGGCACTGGCTTTCGTGCTCACCTTACCGGTGAACGTTGTTGCCCAAGAGCTATTCAAGACGCTCAGCTCGCGCAACGGCCTTACTTCAAGCCAAATAAACTGCATACTGAAAGACGGACGCGGCTTCATGTGGTTTGGCACGCCAGCAGGTCTCTACCGCTACGACGGCTATCAATTCAAGCACTACCAGACCGACTCACAGGACGGCTCATCGCTGCCCGACAGCTACATAGAGTCCATCCAGGAAGCGGTAGGCGGCGAGCTTTGGGTAAAGACAGCATCCGGCTATTGCGTCTTCCACTCCCAGTCGGAGAACTTTGAACGCGATCTTCGTCAGATGTTCGCCCGTCTGGGCATCAGCGAAGTTCCCAAGATTATCTACATCGACAGTCGCCAGAACTTATGGGGCTACATCCCCTCCATCGGCATCGTATGCTATAACCTTCAGCAGCAGCTGGTCTATGAGTTCGGCTATACGAACAGCACCTACGCCATACCGCAGGGAAACGTCTGCTCCATCGGCGAATGTCGCGACGGTGCTGTCATCGTCTACGACGACGGACGCATCGTGTGCTGTAACGCCTCCCGCCAGCAGACCACCCCGTGGCGCAATGCTGAGATAGCCCAGCGCAAACTGAGGAGAACCCCCACGCTGAAGGTCTTTGCCGACCCGCTCGACAACATCTGGCTCTACGGACAGGGTACGCTCTTCGTTTTCAACAAGTCGGCTGGTGTGTGGGACACGTCGGTGGGCGATCAGCTGGGGCTGACAAATGTCAACACCGACCATGGTGTCAACTCGATGACGGCCGACCGTAGCGGAAACATCTGGATAGGAACCAACCGACACGGGCTGCTGAAGATAGACATCAACAACCATGAGATTAAAGAAGTGAAACTGAACAGCATGCGCTACAACCAGAGGCTGGCACAGGTAACTGCGGTGCAAAGCGTCTATGTTGACAACAGCGACCTGCTGTGGGTAGGAACGGCAAAAGCGGGCGTGGCATATTTCGGCAGCAATATCTATAAGTTTGAGTCGGAACTTGTGGGCGACGTCACCGCCATTGCCGAAGACAGCCTGGGACACCTCTGGTATGGCACAAGCGACAACGGCCTGGTGGGCTACGAAGGAAGGCTGGCCAGTCAGAAGATAACTGCACTGGCCTATACGCCCGACGGCAGTCTATGGGTAGGTTCAAAACAGAACGGTCTGACACGCATCCGAAACGGTGTTTCCTCCATCTACACCTCTAACAGCGACAGCTTGAAAAGCACTATCACCAACGACCACATCAACGGCTTGACAGCCGACAAGGCCGGCAACCTGTGGATTGCCACCGACGGCGGACTAATGATGTATAACCTCAGACAGCAGCAATTCTCCAACTATACCAAGGAGAACCACAAGCTCCGTACAAACAGCGTCACCTCCATCTTCTATGCACCAGGCAACCGTATGCTGATAGGCACCTCCGAGGGACTCATCATCATGGACTTGTCAAACCAGAAGATGGTGCACTACATCGGCAATTCCACCAACATGCAGAAGTTCACCAACAGCTATGTCACCCAGGTGTTCGAAGACTCCCGGGGACTGGTATGGGTAGGCACTCGAGAGGGCGTCAACATCTTCAACCTCGAAAACGACGAAATCAGCATCCTCACCGAGAAGCAGGGACTCTGCAACAATAACATCTGCGGCCTGGCCGAAGACAAGAACAAAAACGTGTGGGTCACCACCACCAACGGTGTGTCGCGCATCGTGCTGCAGCGCAACCATGAGGACGGTTCCTATAACTTCGGACTCTACAACTACAACAGTGAAGACGGCTTGCAGAGCGACGAGTTCAACCAGGGGTCCATCCTCTCCCTGAGCGACGGCAACGTCATCATGGGCGGACTCTACGGCATAAGCAGCGTGCGCCAGAAGTCGGAGAATGAAACCGGCTCCCTGCCACCTGTCATGCTGACCCAGCTGCTGGTGGGCGAGGAGGAAATCTTCACTGGCCACGAATACGACGGCAACGTCATCCTGCAGCAGGCACTCAACGAGAGCAACTCCATCCGGCTGCTAAACGACCAGAACACCATTACCATCCGCTTCGCAGCCGGCAACTACAACCAGAGCGAGCGCCTGCAGTTCATGTACTGGCTGGAAAACCACGACAACGACTGGCGCAACGGCGACGCCATGAAGCATGGCATCACCTTCGATGAACTGCCCAGCGGCCGATACATCCTACATGTGAAAGCCATCAATGCCGACGGATTCATCAGCAACGAGGAACGTGCGCTGGAAATCATCATCGAGAAACCATGGTACTTGCAGTGGTACATGCTCGCATTCTATGCCATCGTCGCGCTGTCCATCCTCTACCTCTGGAAGAAAGGCATCGACCAGATACGCGACCTCTGGCGGCGCAAGAATGCCATCCTGGCCGAACTTGTACAACAGCGCGAGGAGATCAAGGCGGCCAGCGACGAGCTGCGCATGCCCATGTCGCGCATGACATCTATCATCATGGATCTGGCAGAGCGCGACACCACTACAGAGGAGCGCGACCAGCTCAACTCGCTCCACTCGCAGATGCTCACCATCATCACCCGCGTAAGTGATATGCAGGCCGCTCTAGAGCATCCTGAAAAGACTGCCAAGAAAAACGTCAACCACAGCTTCGAGCTGAACAGCCGGGGCGTGCTGGATCTGTCGGAGATGGTAGAAGAGGAGCTGACATCTGAAATACGCCCCCACAAGGACGTGCCGACGGCCAAGTTCACCGTCGTCTTCATTGATGACAACAAGGAATTCCTGCAGTTTGTCACCGCACGCCTTAAGTACGTCTACGACTTCCACGCCTATTCTGACAGCATGAAAGCCGCCCTCGACATTGAGGAGATGATACCCCACCTCGTCGTCTGCAAGCAGGACATGGAGGGAATGACCGGCAGCGAGCTGTGCAACAACATCAAGATGCACGGCAAGCTCAGCAAGATCAAGTTCGTGCTGATGACCGACAAGAATCTCAGTCCCGCTGACATGGTCAATCAGGGCATCACCCTCTCGGCCGACGACTATCTGTCCAAGCCCTTCAACGTACAGGAAGCCGCCATGCGCTTCAACAAGCTGCTGGGCATCAGCGCCATCAACGTCACGAACAACCTTATTGAAGGTGCAGAGACACGCATGCTGGAAACCCGAAACTCCAGCATGACCACCGCTACCGAGACACTGCCCGACACAGCTCTGCAGCTCAACAACGAAGTGATTGAGGACGAGCAGCTGAGAGCACTCGAAGTGAAGTCGGTGCGAATGCATTCTAAGAAGGAAGACCACTCCGCCGACTCCAAAGACGCCCCCTCCAGCCATTCCCAAGGGAGAGAGGAACCCACTCAGGAACAAGAAGCCGAAAACGAGAAATACGATTTCGACCCTGAAGGCTTCACCATGAGCGACGCCATCGACCAGCAGCTCATCAACAGCATTGAGCAGTATGTGCAGCAAAACATGAGCCGCGGACCCATCAACTTGGAGGAGATGGCCAACACCATGGGCATGAGCATGAAGCCCTTCTTCCAAAAAGTGCGCGAGGTGACCGGGAAAACACCCGCCGAGGTAGTACGCGACCTGCGCCTGAAGCATGCCTGCATCCTGCTGCAGCGCACCAACATCAACATGAGCGAGCTGGCCAACAACATCGGCATCGCTACCGCCGAACATTTCATAAACCTCTTCAAGGAGCGCTTCGGCATTTCGCCATCCGACTACAGGCTGCGCTATAGGAAATGAGGAATGAAAGATGAAAGACGAAAAGATGAAAGATATGATTAGACTTTTGGCTCCTTTTTCTGCATATTCAAAGGCGAAAGCACACCAGAATACTAGAGTAATCATATCTTTCATTTTTCATCTTTCATCTGTACTTGTCACATATCATCTGTCAATTAGCGGAGCAGTCGCGCAGACCTCCGATTCGCTCATCTTCCACCAGCTGCGCGACTACGGTGTGGAATTCACTGCCGACAACCGAATAGCCCTGCTATTCTCCGGACAGGAGAAGTTCGATGACATGTTCACCGCCATCCGTCAGGCACGCCACAGCGTGCATCTGGAATATTTCAACTTCCGCAACGACAGCATTGCCTCGCTCCTCTTCGACATTCTCCGGCAGAAGCGGGCCGAGGGCGTGGAGGTGCGTGCCCTGTTCGACGGCTTCGGCAACGACTCCAACAACCAGCCACTGAAGAAAGTCCACATCAAGGCCCTGCGCGGCGACAGCGTCGACATCCACGAGTTTGACCCCATCCGTTTCCCCTGGCTCAACCACCTGTGGCCCCGCGACCACCGCAAGATAGTGGTCATCGACGGCAACGTGGCCTACACCGGAGGCATGAACGTGGCCGACTACTACATCAAGGGCACCGAACAGGTGGGTGCCTGGCGCGACATGCACTGCCGCATCGAGGGTAGTGCCGTCAACGACCTGCAGCGCATCTTTGTCCGCACATGGAAGAAGGTGACAGGCGAGGAACTGACGGACAGTATCTACTTCCGTGGAGGAACGCCCGTCACACTCAGCAACTTGAAGCCCGACACGACGAGTACCTCAGGCCGCAAAAAGATAGGCATTGTCAACCGAGAGCCGGGCACAGTCCGTTCCGCCGACGGCCGACTGCTGGGTAAGAACAGCGCCATGCGCTTCTTCTACGTCAAGGCTATTGACGACGCCCGCGACTCCATCCGCATCATCAACCCCTACTTCACCCTCATTCCCTCCGTCACCAAGGCACTGAAGCGCGCCCTGAAGCGCGGAGTGAAGGTAGAGCTGATGATTTCGGCCAAGAGCGACATCCCACTCACCCCTGACTGTGCCTTCTACCAGATGCACCGCATGATGAAGCATGGCGCTCACGTATGGCTCTACCAACCCGGTTTCCACCACTCGAAAATCATGACCGTCGACGGCCGTTTCTGCACTGTGGGCAGCACCAACCTCGACGCCCGCTCCCTGCGCTTCGACTACGAGGAGAATGCCGTCATTATAGACCACGCCACCACCATGGAGCTAGACCGTATGTTCGATGCCGACAAGCGGCAGAGCGTCTATCTCACCCCCGACACCTGGCGCAGCTTCCGCACTCGCTGGCAACGTTTCCGTGGATGGGCAGCCCACCTGCTCCAGCCTTTTCTGTAGACACTACCTAAAGGTTACTGCCTAGCAAGCCATCAAAGCAAGCACTGGAAATAGTGGGAATGAACAGCCAACAGGGTCTTGTCAGATTATACTCCTAGCTGAAAGACAGGAGTAAGCGAGCGGTTGCACATTTTTAAAAAACTCGATGATATAGCAGTTGACCTGTTTGTGCGGCTTGCGGAAAAGTTAATCCAGGGTCAACTGCTATATTGTTGCCTCAAAAAAGCGTGTGCTGTGCACGAAAAGGCGTGCGCTGTACACAAAATGGCGTTAGCTGTCTTCCGAAAAACGGGAAGACTCATTCCCAATCTTTGAGAAAGAGCGGGGCAGCTCACTCGCTGATGCTTTCTACATCCTGCAGATGGGGGTTGTCGAGGGGCAGGCCGCGCTCCTGGGCCACCCTGCGGAAGGTCATGGCGGCATTCTTCTTCTGGTCGAGCCAGAGGTTGTACTTCTGCTGCTCGTAGCGGTCGAAGGCGTGACGCTGCCAGCGGAGGGCATCGAGCAGGCTGAAAAGGGAGTCGACATTCGACTCGGGCTGCTGCACCTGGGCTTCGAGGTCGTTCATCCTAATGCACAGCTTCTCATACTGCACATCGGCAGGTTTCTTCACATCTTCGGGCGTGGGCTTGGGACGCATGAGCAGCCAACCTGCTGCGGCAGCTGCGGCGCAAACGGCTGTGCCGGTCATAAGAGTAGCTTTCTTCATAATTTATGTGTTTGTACATAATTAACAAATTCAGACAGAGTAACATATTTTTCAAAGACAGAGTAACAGAATAACTATTTTAAGACAGAGTAACAGAGTAACATTATTTTATGACAGAAGAACAGAAAGACATAATATATAATAATGTCCTCGTGTACTTATTATGTCA
>JAILFU010000112.1 GCA_024697405.1 Prevotella sp. | reverse complement strand
TATGGCCCTGCACGGTGGTGTCATCCCCGCCTGCGGTACGTTCTTCGTATTCTCAGACTACATGAAGCCCACCGTCCGTATGGCTGCCCTGATGGAGCTGCCCGTGAAGTTCATCTGGACCCACGACGCCTTCCGCGTTGGTGAGGACGGTCCTACCCACGAGCCTGTTGAGCAGGAGGCACAGATCCGCCTGATGGAGAAGCTGAAGAACCACCACGGCAAGAACAGCGTACTCGTCGTTCGTCCCGCCGATGCCGAAGAGACCACCGTCTGCTGGCGCATGGCTATGGAGAACATCGACACGCCGACGGCCCTCATCTTCTCGCGCCAGAACATCGAGATGCTGCCCGAGGGCAACGACTACACTCAGGCCACCAAGGGTGCCTACGTGGTTGCCGGCTCCGACGAGAACTACGACGTCATCTTACTGGCCTCAGGCTCAGAGGTTTCTACACTCGAGGCTGGAGCAAAGCTTCTGCGTGAGGACGGCGTGAAGGTGCGCATCGTGAGCGTTCCTTCCGAGGGTCTGTTCCGCAGCCAGTCGAAGGAGTACCAGCAGAGCGTGCTGCCCTGTGGCAAGAAGAAGTTCGGCCTCACCGCCGGTCTGCCCGTGAACCTCGAAGGCCTTGTAGGTGCCGATGGCACCGTCTGGGGTCTCGAGTCCTTCGGCTTCAGCGCTCCTTACAAGGTGCTCGACGAGAAGCTCGGCTTCACCGGCCAGAACGTCTACGAGCAGGTGAAGAAGCTGCTGGCATAATGAAGCAATATCTGGACATCCTCGACCGCATACTGCGTGAAGGTGCGCAGAAGGGAGACCGCACGGGCACGGGCACACTCTCCGTCTTCGGTACGCAGAGCCGCTACGACCTGAGCAAAGGTTTCCCCCTGCTCACCACGAAGAAGCTCCACCTGAAGAGCATCATCTACGAACTGCTGTGGTTCCTGCAGGGCGACACGAATGTGCGCTACCTGCAGGAGCACGGCGTGCGTATATGGAATGAGTGGGCCGACGAGAACGGCGAGCTAGGTCCCGTCTACGGGCACCAGTGGCGGTCGTGGCCCGACTACGACGGCGGCACCATCGACCAGATTCAGATGGTGCTCGACCAAATCCGTCACAATCCCAACTCCCGCCGCATGATTGTATCGGCATGGAACGTGGCCGAGGTGAACAAGATGGCCCTCCCACCCTGCCATACCATCTTCCAGTTCTACGTCTCTGAGGGTAGGCTCAGCCTTCAGCTTTACCAACGAAGTGCCGACACCTTCTTGGGCGTGCCTTTCAACATTGCCTCTTACGCCCTGCTGTGCATGATGATGGCACAGGTGTGCGGCCTGCAGCCCGGCGAGTTCATCCATACCACGGGCGACACCCATCTCTACTTGAACCATCTGGAGCAGGCACGCCTGCAGCTCTCACGCACGCCGCGCCCGTTGCCCGTGATGAAGATAAATCCGGACGTGAAAGACCTCTTCGCTTTCAAGTATGAAGACTTCCAATTGGAGAACTACGACCCCTGGCCTCACATCAAGGCCGAGGTCTCCGTATAGGTGTGTTCGCCAACAAATGTGATTGATTTGCGTCAAGAATAATTAACAAATTGAAAGAAACTGCTAGGAATCAGTAACTTGAATGCTAGAAAAGTAGTACTTTTGCCGGCGATTTGAAAATCAACTTCAAAAAGTATAAATTTTTAAGCATTATGGCAGAAAAGAAAACCACTAAGAAGGCTGCTGAGACCAAAGAGGTTGCAGCCAAGAAGACCACCACAAGAAAGACCGCTACCGTGAAGGCAGAGAAGGCAGTGCTGGCCGTTAACGCTGAGAACATCGGCTTCAAGGCCGGTGACGTTTATCAGGCTCTTGCCGCAGCAGAGAACGCACTCACCGTCAAGGAGATTGCCAAGGCTGCAAAGATCTCGGAAGAGGAGACACTGCTTGGTCTGGGCTGGCTCTTCAAGGAAGGCAAGCTGCAGAGCAACGACGATAACAAGATTGCACTGGCCTAATATAAAAGTCATTCATCTTTTATCGCTTTGTACGAACAGCAGATTCTTAGAATCCTATTAGAGGTAGGCGTGCGTGGCATCAGCGTGAAAAAGCTGGCCAAGCACGTCTACAATCATTATTGTACCCTCTTCTTCCAACCTGACTTCATCGAAATCTACCGCTACACACAGCACTACATACAGCGTCATTCGCGCTCCTCGCAGGGCATGATAGAACATGCGGAGAAATGGGGTCACTACCGGCTGAACCCACGCGTCGCAAAAGCACTCTTGCTGGAGTTCAAAGAGAAGCAGGAACCTACTGAAGAAGTCCCCAAACCTACGGTAGACCACTCCCTCAGTCTGTTTCCCGACGCCTAAACCTTTTTTATTTACAATTACGCCAATTCCAAACTCCTAATTCCTAACTCCTAACTCAAAAAACTCCTAACTCTATGAAAGTTCTGGAAGTGATACGCCAGGGACAGATAGGCGGCGGCGAGTCGCACCTGCTTGATTTGATATACTTCCTCGACAAACAGCGTTTCGAACCCGTATGTCTCTCGTTTACCGATGGCGAGATGATACGCCGCCTTCAGGGCTGGGGTGTGAAGTGCCATGTCATAGAAAGCGGCAAGGCATTCGACCCAAAGGTGCAGCGCGAAGTATGCCGACTGGTAGACAGCGAGGGCATCAGTCTCATCCATGCCCACGGCAGCCGTGCCGCCTCGAATATGCTCTTTGCGGCAGCACGCACCCACAAGCCACTAGTATATACCGTACACGGGTGGAGCTTCCACAACGACCAGCCAGCTCTGGTCAGGCGGCTGCGGGCCTGGAGCGAGAAGCTCATCTGCCATCGTGCCAGCCGCGTCATCTGTGTGTCACAGAGTAATGCCGACACAGGACGGCAGGTGTTCGGGCTGAAACAGGCTGACGTCATTGAGAACGGCATCAACCTCGACGTGTTCAGCCCCTCGCAAGCCAGAAGCCTGCGCCAGCAGTTCGGCTTCAGCGACGATGACTTCGTGGCTGGCTTCGTAGCCAGGGCCACCAAGCAGAAGAGCCCGCTACTTTTTCTCCAGGCCGTGGAGCAGGCTCATGCCCGCTGTCCGCAGGTGAAGGGACTCTTCGTGGGCGAGGGCGACATGGACAGCGATGTCGATGCCTACATTACCGACCACCATCTTGGCGACTACCTCTTCCGCAGCAAGTTCCGTACCGATGTGCCCGACGTGCTGAAGACCATCGACGTCTACTGCCTGCCCAGCCTGTGGGAAGGTCTCTCCATCGCCCTGCTCGAAGCCATGGCCATGGGCAAGGCCATCATCGCCACGCCCACCGACGGCACCCGCGAGCTTATTGCCGACAGGGAGAACGGCCTCGTGGTGCCCTTCAACGATGCACCCCGGCTGGCCGATGCCATCCTCGAGCTATGCAGCGACCGGCAGCTCTTCACCCACTGCTCCACCGCCGCCACCGCCCTCGTCGCCCAGCGTTTCGATGCCCGCCGGGTGGCAGACAGCGTGATGCGCATCTACAATAATTTTATTTAACTTCCGCAAGTATGAAAACGACCACAGATTTCACGTTCTTTTTCACACGAATTACCATGAATTACCACGAATGAATCATGAATAAATAATTAATGAAAAATTTAGTCATTGCCAAATTTATGGATAATTAATTGGAATTCGTGTTATTAGAAAAAAAACAACGAACTGAAACTCTGTGACTCTGCGTTAAGAAACAAGCAATACAAAAGCTGAATCATAAACCCTGCATACCTTGCATCGAAACCGCTAACAGCTTGGTCTACCAAAAATTGCTGGTAGTACACTTTGTGGCAAACCCTGCATGAACCCTGCATGAACCCTACATCTTTTTCTCTGTCTACTCAGACAAAAAGTCCCAAGGCTTTCTTAGTTTTTCACTAAAATGTACCTATAATTCTTAAAGTAGCTTAAATAATGGACTTTTCTCTTTGTGGCTTCGATATTTATAGGTACATTTGTACCCATAATCAGATTTATTATGGGTACAGTAAAGGGCAGACCAGTC
>JAILFU010000170.1 GCA_024697405.1 Prevotella sp. | reverse complement strand
AAATCTTTCGGTATCTGTCAAAATACAAAAAGGTGAGGAGTAATGCTAACGGGAAATGGGAGTCCGCCACGATGCTGAAGTACATCT
Organism: Prevotella sp.; assembly: GCA_024697405.1. Lineage (GTDB taxonomy): Bacteria > Bacteroidota > Bacteroidia > Bacteroidales > Bacteroidaceae > Prevotella. The sequence goes on along the minus strand of JAILFU010000170.1, from coordinate 14,558 downwards.
CCGAAATCTGTAGCGTTCTCGGTATATAGGGGATAGAATAGCGGATTCTTTATTTAATTAGTTCATTCTCTCTATTACCAATATCATGAGCTATTGCTTTATTAGATGCTACACCAAACGAAACACATACATATCTAAGCCCTTTCATGAACGTCAAAGCTTTCCTAAAACACAGATTTCGTTGTTGGGCATTTTTATCATCAAGAAAATCTTCTATACTTAGATATGCGGACGAATGCAGCCATGCCAAATACTTCATTACATTGTTCATCCACCCTTTCGGGTTTATGGAAAGGTGAAAAGCCAAGCGATCACCTAATGCCCAACTTGAGCTTTTTCCTATGTACAAGATGTTATTGCTGGAGGTGTCTTTGTTGTCGTATATGAAAAAGTAAACTCCATTATCCGAATCAATAAGATCTGTATATTTTATCTTACTAATCGGCATGGCATGAGAATAAATGTCTTTTTCTAGCTGATTTAAGTTAAGATCTCCATTCTGAAGATAATTGTTGATGGATAAAAAACATTTTGCAGCCATAGCAGTTCTTTTTTGTTTTATATGGATTTTCAGTATGATAGCTATACACGAAATGATGCAGACATTCTGTTCCACAAATCATATCTGCCTACGAACACCCAGAGTCGGCAGTTAGCATTTTATTCCCGATGAGCTTATGATACAAAAAAGTCGTAGGTGTCTGTTTCTCTGCCCATCCCTTGGTCACAGGCCTTCGCATTGCCACTCGCATCAGGATAGACAACGCAGTTAGCCCACGCCAGTACGTACTATATAGGGGGTATAGAAACGTACTACGTAGACGCTTCGGTTGTCATCTGCCTGAATGCGATTGGAAGTTGCGAAGTTCGTGACCGCCAGGACAGACGTTTCGAAAACGTCTTTCTTATATATAAGACCGCCCGCCGCCCACGAGTGAGCTCGCTCGGCCCGAAGGCCGCTTGCATGAAGCAAGAACAAGCGACGGTGCAAAGATACAAATAATTATAAAACCTGCAAAGAAAAACGGCGAAAAATTTGGAAGTTTGAAGAAAAACACCTATTTTTGCAGCGTCAAGATGAAAGTCTTGACTATCCGGGTAGAATCCCGAGGGGGCAGGACTATATCGCCACCGCCCATTTTTAAAAGTCACCTTCGAAGGTGACTTTTATTTATAATAAGCAAACATGAATTTTTTGACAAAGTCTTTTGCTGAGGCAATGATATAGCAGTTGACCTATTTGTGCGGTAGCCGCTCCCCTCCCCTCAAAGGGAGGGGCAGGGGTGGGGTCTGTAACTTTTTCTCGGAGAAAGAACAGTAGATAACAGATTAGCCACTGGCTCGTGGGCGGCTGCACACAGGACTACAGCTGACAGGATATTACAGACCCCACCCCTACCCCCTCCCCTTAAGGGGAGGGGAGCGGCTACCGCACAATAGGTCAACTGCTATATCATTTCTTTTGCTGATGCAGCTTTACGTTATATTAGTTCTCGAAGATGAAGTCTGCAGTTCTTATTCCCTTGGGATTGGGCAGGACATAGACTTTGTTTCCATGGACAACAGCCTTACGGGCTGCATCGAGCAACAAGGGATTGTCACTGTAGCCAGAAACAATTGCGGCCATCATGCCCGCGTATGGAACCGTACATTTGCCCTGAGGGTTTTGACACAGCGACGTATGACATGTCCGTGGATAACGATTCCCGTCAATCAGAAGAAAGCCTATTTCAGCCTCTGCATCATCAAGTATTTCCTGAATATCATTTCGCCGAACAACGACATGAAGGCTAAGATTGATGTCCTGCTGTCCGCTTACCCATCCATTGATACGACAGCTATGGGCTTCCCTTGTAAATGGGAGAACGAACCGCTGTGGCAATAGAAAACCTGCAAAGAAAAACGGCGAGAAATTAGGAATTAAGCTCCTGAATACCGATTTCCTTTACAAGCCGCTCGAAGTCGTCACGATTTCCGGCGGCTTTGTTCTTGATGCGCGCACGATAGGCATAGATAGAATTAGGCGAGTAGCGCAGGAACTCCGCAATGCGCGAACTCTCGCTGATGCCTAGCCGGATGAGGGCGAAGATGCGCAGGTCGGTGTTCAGGTGGTTGCGGTCTTTGGGCACGATGCGCTCTTCAGGGCGCAGCAGGGCGTTGAAGTCATCGACGAACGTGGGGAAGAGTCTGAGGAAGATGGTGTCGAAATGGTCGAACAGCTCCTGCACCTCGTCTTCCTTCAGCTGCTCGGAACTGGTCATGCGCAGCAAGTCGTTATACTGGTTGGCTTTCAGCTTGCGGTTCATTTTCAGGCGGTAGTTGTCGAGCTTGTCGATATATTCCGAGCACATGCTGAAGAAGCGCCCCAGATACTCGTCCTTCACACGGTTGGAGTCATGCTGCAAAGCCACTGCCTGCCTGAGCCGCTGGTTGGCATCCACAAGGCGGCTGTTTGCCTCGTGCAGTTCGTTTCTGGCCACGGCCAGCTGCCGCCGCTTTTTCGACACATAGAAGAGCAATGCCAACAGTCCTGCCACCAGCAGGCTCACCAGCGCCACCGCCCAGCGCAGATGGCTGTTGGCCGTCTGCAGCTGCTCTCTGTAGACATCGTTGATACGTGTCACCAAAGGAGCCACCAGCCAGGCCCTCATGTGGGTGCTGAACCGTTGCAGGCAGCGCCAGGAGAAGTCGACGTAGCGATGGGCACGGTCGGCATCCACCCCCACCAGCAGTTCGGCGAGGCTCCATAGGGCCCCCTGATCCATGATGGCCTTACGCACGTCTATCAGTGCCGAACGCACCAGCCAGGCACGCTGCATGTCGGTCTGCCCCAACATGCCGAAGATTACAGCTCGGTAGAAGGCCATCGTGGCGAAAGCACGGGAATCGGGCTGGCAGGCCTCCATCCAGCGGTCGGAATAGCGCATGGCCAGCGCGGCGCTGTCGGTATTCGTGGTCAGCTGTATGGTGCGCAACTGTAGCCAGAGGGCAGTGGTGCTGTCGGCCAGAGAGAGCAGCGAGTCGCTGAGCAGGTTCTTTCGCGCATAGAACTCATTTGTCAGGCGCGGGTCGTGAGAGTAGTAGCCCATCTCATTATAAAGATGTATAAGGCTGTTGAGCAAAACCAACCGCCAAGCAGGGTCTATGGCTGTCGTGTCAACCATTTCGAAATGCATACGTGCCTCATTATAGAATCCCGACTCAGTCAGCTGCTCCGCCAGCTGCAGTTGTGTCCTGGCATACAAATCGCGTCGTCCCAGCCGGTCGGCCAAGTCCAGACAGGCATACTGATAGGCTATGGCTGAATCGTTGTCGAAGGGAATATACTCTTCATACAGGCTTTTAGCCCACTCAAAGCGCTCATTATCGGTTGTGGCCAGCCGCAATCTGTCCTTCTGCCTGGCTAACTCGTCCGTCTTCCATTGCAAGTATATTTGTGCAGAATCGATAGCCCGGTCAAGCACCTGGTAAAGCGAATCCAGATTCACCCGTTCTTCAGCCCAAGAGAGGGCACCAACACAAATGGCCGTCAATACTAAAATCAGTCGTTTCATCATCCTTTCCCAGTTTTAGGTATTCAGGATGCAAAGATAGCATTTTCCTTTCATTCTACCAAGTATTTGTCTGTTTTTCTTTATTTCCATCGATATATTTTTGGCAGAATAGTCTATATTTTTAGCGCGCCTTCGGTTTATTTAAATAGCTGTTAAATAACAAATTAATAGAAAACCAACGCCAATATTATCCATATTCTCACCTTGATAACGATAGTGGATCCGTTTTTTTTGCCTAACTTTGCACCACATAACAACAACCTAATTATTAACAACAAACCATTTATGGAAAAAAGAATGAAACTAAACGCAATGAGGCGAACAGCCTTTGCCTTCATTGCCATGCTTCTTTCGATGACGGCTTTTGCCCAAGGCGGAAGTGTGTCGGGAGAAGTAAAAGATTCGCACGGCGACGCCATTATCGGTGCTTCTGTGATTGTGAAAGGTACATCGACAGGCACGGTGACCAACTACGACGGCCAGTTCACCCTCGCCGTGCAGCCCGGCACCACGCTCGTCATTTCCTACATCGGCTTTAAGAGCAAGGAAGTGACCGCCACCGCCTCGCGCATGAACATTATTTTAGATGAGGACGAACAGACGCTGCAGGACATCGTGGTCATCGGCTACGGAGTGCAGAAGAAGAGCGTCGTCACAGCCTCCATCGCCAAGGTCAGTGCCGAGGATCTCGACGGCAAGACCCGCCTGCGTGCTGAGGATGCCCTAAAGGGCATGGCCGCCGGTGTCAGCGTCACCTCTTCCTCCGGTCAGCCCGGCTCCAAGTCTATGATCCGCATCCGTGGTATCGGCACCATCAACAGCTCCGAGCCACTGTACATCATCGACGGCATGCCCACCGACCAGAACGGTATGGAGAGCGTCAACCCTGGCGACATTGAGTCGATAGAGGTGCTGAAGGACGCCGCCTCCGGTGCCATCTACGGTGCCCGCGCCGCCAACGGCGTCATCCTTGTCACCACCAAGAAAGGTAAGATTGGCAAGGCTCAGATCAACTACAACTTCTCACAGGGCTGGCAGAGCGCCTGGAAGAAGCGCGACGTGACGGGTGCCACCGACTATGCCATCCTGCAGAACGAGCGCCGCGTGCAGAACGGTATGGCTCCCCTCTATTACGACCCCTACAACCTGGTGGATGCCAACGGCGACAGAATTACCGGCTTCGGCACCAACTGGCAGGATCTGCTCTTCAACGACAATGCCCCTATTCAGCAGCACGACGTGAGCATCAGCGGCGCCTCGGAAAAGGTGAACTACTACCTGTCGATGGGCTATTTCGACCAGGAAGGCATTGTGGGCGGCAACTTCGGACATTCGAACTACGACCGTCTGACCATCCGCTCGAACAACAACTTCAACCTGCTCGACGCCTCGGAGGAGCGCTCGTTCCTCAACAAGCTTGACCTAGGCGCGAACCTTTCCTATATGCGCGTGCACAACACTGGCATCGACGCCAACAGCACCTGGGGCTCACCCCTCGGCTCAGCCCTCTACCTTGCCCCCACCCTGCCCGTCACGCTGACGCAGCTGGGCTATGAGGAGGATGGCAGCGCCCGCTACGGCCAGGCCATGATAGACCGCTACTCAGCCTACGACCTCTACTACGATGCCAAAGGCAATCCCTACACCATTCCCGGCTATGTGGGCAGCTATCAGGAGCAGAACAACCCCATCGCCATGATGCAGGGCAACCCCAACCGCAACTGGAGCCATAAGTTCATGCCGAAGTTCTCGCTCGACCTGCAGCTGTGGGACGAGTTGAAGTACCACTTCACCTACAGTGCCGAACTTTCCTTCTGGGGCTACGAGGGTGCCACCCTGCAGAAACACTATCTCTCTGGCAACAACAACAGCGACCATACGCAGGCCACCGCCTACAAGGGCAATAACTCCACCTGGCAGATAGAGAACACGCTAACCTACGACAAGACCTTCGGCCCGCACACCATCGGCGTGGTGCTAGGCCAGAGCGCCCTGAAGACGAAGGGCGACGAGCTGGGCGGCTCTCACTGGTATCTGGTGAACCCCGACAAGCCCAGCATCAACTACACCACCGGCGGCGCCCTGGAGCTCTCGACCGATGCCGACGGAAAGGTGACAGGTGCCAAGAGCCTCGTCGGCGTATGGGGCGGCCCCTACACCCAGCATCGCCTGGCCTCGCTCTTTGCCCGACTCAGCTATAACTACGACGAGAAGTACATGTTCCAGGCCACCATCCGCCGCGACGGCAGCTCGCGCTTCGGCTCGAACAACAAATACGGCACCTTCCCCTCCTTCTCCGTGGGTTGGAACGTCATGAACGAGCAGTTCATGGAGCAGACCCGCGACTGGCTGACCAACCTGAAGTTCCGCGCCAGCTGGGGTAAGAACGGTAACGACAATATCGGCGACTTCGCCTATACCACGCTGACAGCCAACGGCGGCAGCAGCAACTACTACTACGGACAGACCGCATCGATGACCTACGGCTCGAAAGCCAACCGCCTGGCCAACGAAGACCTGAAATGGGAGGAGAGCGAGCAGACCAACATCGGCCTCGACTTCGGCTTCTGGAACAACCAGCTGACCTTCAGCGTGGACTACTTCCTGAAGAAGACCAACGGCATGATTATCGACATGCCCATCCCCAGCTATGTGGGTGAGCAGCGCCCGCTGGCCAACGTCGGCGACATGGAGAACAGCGGCTGGGAGTTTGAGCTGGGCTACAAGTGGAACATCGGCGACGCCCGCTTCGCCGTGAAGGCCAACGCCTCCTATTTGAGCAACAAGCTGAAGAACCTGGGCAACGACACCGGCTTCCTGAACTACGGCATCAGCCAGTTTGCCGACGGCGGCACACGCGCCGAGAACGGCCAGCCCTTCCCCTTCTTCTACGGCTACAAGACCAATGGCATCCTGCAGAACCAGGCCGAAGCCAACGAGTATAATGCCAAGTACGGCACCAGCTCGAAGCCCGGCGACTTCCGCTTCGTGGATACCAATAATGACAACAAGATTACCTCCGACGACCGCACCAACATCGGCGACGGCATTCCCGACTGGACTTTCGGCCTGAACTTCGATGCCGAGTGGAAAGGTTTCGACCTGGGCGTCTTCTTCCAGGGGGTCAGCGGTGCCGACGTATTCGACGCCACCTACCGCCAGGACATCGCCTCGGGCAACTATCCCACCTGGGTGCTCCAGCGCTGGACGGGCGAGGGCACCTCGAACACCGTACCTACACTGGGCGACTCGAAGAACTGGGTGTGCAGTGACATGTATATCCAGGACGGCAGCTACCTGCGCCTGAAGAACATCACGCTGGGCTACACGCTGCCCCGCAGACTGACCAACAAGATTGGCATCAACCGCCTGCGCATCTACGGCCGTGCAGAGAACCTCCTCACCTGGACCAAGTATTGGGGCTTCGACCCGGAAATCGGTGCCGGATGGGACAACGACTCGCAGAAGCACAACACGCAGTTCACTGGTGTTGACTATGGTGTCTATCCGCAGGCACGCACATGGACTATAGGATTTAATATATCACTATAAAGCCCACCCCCGACCCCTCCCAAAGGGAGGGGAGGTTGGATAGACTTGCAATTTGGAAAATAATTAATAAGAGAAACAAGATATGAAAACAAATATTAGAAAAAGAATAAGTACTGTACTTGTAGGACTCGGTACTATCTTAATGCCCCTCCCTTGGGGAGGGGTTGGGGTGGGCTTTCTCACCTCTTGCAGCGACGACTTCCTTGAGGTGACCAATCCCAACGGTGAACCTCTGGAGGAATACTATACCACTGAGGGAACCCTCAACGAGGCCCTCACCTCGGCATACGCTCCTCTGCACTGGCCCGACTGGGACAACCAGGCATACAACGACCTCACCGTAGACGGTGAAATCATGGGCGACGACTTCTGGGTGGGCGGCTCCGACAATACCGACAACCAGCACTGGCACCGTCTGTTCAACTTTGCTGCCGACGGCAACAACACCCTCGGCACCCTCTGGGGTGACTTCTACAGCGGCATCAAGCGCTGCAACGACGCCATCAAGTACGCCGGATGGGGAAGCAAGGCCAGCGACAGCTTCCGCAAGTCGATGGAGATGCAGGCCCGCCTGCTTCGCGTGTACTATTATAATATATTGTGGCACTACTACGGCAGCGTGCCCTTCTACCTGGAGAACCTCTCGCTGCCCTATACGGCTCCGCAAATCTCTGCCGACGAGATCTACGCCAAGCTGCTGCCCGAGCTGGAGGACATCATCGCCTCCAACGTGCTGCCCATGCGCTGGGAGGCTGCCGAGAGCGGTCGCGTGAGCCAGGCCTTCGCCTACATGCTCTATGCCGAGATGGTGATGTACCAGAACGACAGCGCACGCTATCCCCAGGCACTCACCTACATGAAGCAGATCATCGGCGACAGCAACTACGCCCTCAACCCCAGCTTCAGCGACCTGTGGCAGGAGAGCGGCGAGTGGTGCAAGGAGAGCATCTTCGAGATTAACTACAACGATGACCAGGCTCAGCGCGACTGGGGCAATGCTGCCCTGAATGCCGGCGGCACCGTGTTCCCCACCCTCTGCTCACCCAACGGCTGGGGCGGCGGCGAAGGCTGGGACAGCGGCAACGACGGATGGGGATTCCTCCCGATGAAGGTCGAGACCTACAACATGTATGCTGAGGGCGACCTGCGCCGCGACGTCACCTGCTGGGACCTGCGTGCCTACAGCTACACCGAGCGCTATCAGGACACCCACATCTGGCACGGCAAATATCGTCCGCAGGCAGCGAACAACAAAGACTGTCCTACCTCAAAGAACCTTAACTATAACAACAACAAGCGCATCTACCGCTATGCCGAGACCCTGCTCAACGCCGCCGAGCTGCTGCTCCAGACGGGTGGCAGCGCTGCCGAGGCTGCCGGCTATGTGAACGAGGTCCGCACACGTGCCGGTCTGCCCGCCCTGAACAGCGTCACCATCGACGACATCTTCACCGAGCGCCACCTGGAGTTCTGCGGCGAGGGCAAGCGCTACTTCGACCTCGTCCGTGCCGAGGGCATCAGCGGAGCCACGCAGAAAGCCAGCACCGTACTCGTGCCCGACAGCTATGGCTATCGCACCAACTCCTGGACACCCAGCAAGAAGCACATTCCTCTGGCCCAGAGTGAGCTCGACGCCGATCCCACGCTGAAGCAGAACAACTATTGATTTTTCAACAACGAATTAAACGAATTTCACGAATTATGAAAACCAAGAATATAAAACTATTTCTCGCCAGCTGTCTGGTATGTTGCGCTACTAGTGCAACCTTTACGGGCTGCTCTCCCGAAGAGTTTGATGGCGCCGACCCCAATGGCATACCTACCATCAGCGGCACCGACTTCCAGATGACCGTCGACCAAGAGACCAACCAGATGACAGCTACTTTCAACCCGCAGGCCGGTGTCTATCCTATCTGGATTCTCGACGGGACGACCTATTCCAGCCTCTATGAGGTGGGCTACAAGAACGACGAGGCCGGCGCCCACACCATCGAGCTGAAGCTGGGCAACCGCAACGGCATCAGCCAGGCCGGCGTGAAGAAAGACTACGCCTTCAACGAGACAAAGGTAGACTACACCGCCGACTTCCGCCGCATCACCGGCAAGGAGTGGCGCATCGACAACAAGGAGCAGGGACACATGGGCTGCGGCGAGGCTGGCACCGACGGTGCCGGCTGGTGGTCGGCAGCTCCCGACGACAAGAAAGCCTTCGGCGTCTACGACGACCGCATCACCTTCACTGCCGACAACCGCAAGGGAGGCTCCTATACCTACAGTGCCGGTGCCGACGGCCTGACCTACGTCAACAAAGAGACGAAGTGGGCCAATGGCGCCGCAGAAGACCCCGATGTGGCACTGGGCAACCAGACCGCAACATGGAGCTTCGAGGAGCTGGACTGGACGGACAAGGATGGCAACACCAGCAGGCAGCGCTACATCCGCCTGTCGGCCAACACCCTGTTTCCCTATGTCTCCAGCGATGCCCAGTACGAAAATCCGCTGTTCCGCGTGGAGCAGCTGACGGCCAACAAGATGGTGCTCGTCTACGACAAGCCCGACCGCAGCATTGCCTGGCGATTCATCCTCACCAGCAAGGAAGGCGAGAAGGAATGGGAAGGCTTCGACCCGAACAGCCAGTTCAACCTCTGGAAAGGCATCACCCCGACCATGTCGTTCTACTACAATCCTGATCCGGGGTGGGGCAACGAGCAGACACCGCTCTTCGAGAGCCTCTTCAAGATGGGCGACAACGACTACAGCATCACCGTGCCCCAGGAGTGCTTCTCCGAGTGGCAGGCACAGGTGCACTTCCACACCAGCCTGCAGACCTCTGCAGCCACCAACTACGACTTCTCCTGCGTCTTCAACAGCGACCGCGACATCGACGGCGTGGTGGTGAAGCTCACCAACGAGGACGACTCCGAGGCCATCATCGACGAGCACGGCGTCAACCTGAAGGCCGGCCAGGACTACATCTTCTGGGTAAGCAACGTACCGGGCAAGGATCTCAATCCCGTGAAGCTCGTCTTAGACTTTGGTCATGCTACCGGCGAGACGAACATCAACGTGACCGGCATCGTGCTGAAAGACCATGCCAACGACGACGGCACCGTGCCGCCCGACAACAATGGCGACAATCCTGACAATCCCGACGTTCCTACGATGGACTGGGACTACGAGAGCAGCACCAACCTCTGGAAGGCTGTCGACGACGGCACGCTCTTCGATGCCTTCGGCTACTGGTTTGCCGACAACAGTTGGACACAGATTCCCAACGACGAGGCTACCCACAGCGGCGACACCTACGAGATTACCCTTCCCGAGGGTATGGGCGGCTCGCAGTGGCAGGGACAGTTCCACATCGACACCAAGCTCACCGCCAGCGCAGCAAAGGCATACAATTTCTACATGGTGATGGAGGCCGACAACGACTGCCCGCAGGTGACCATCAAGTTGACCGACGCTGGCGACACCAACTTCTTCTGCGAGGGTCGTCACGACATCAAGGCCGACGAACCCTTCATCTTCAAACTGACGGGAGCTACCCTGAAGGAGGGCCTCGACGCTTCTGCCATCCGCCTGTTCTTCGACTTCGGCGGCTCGCCTGCCGGCACCCACGTCAAGATCAGCAAGATCTACTTTGAGGAGGCTGTGGTTTTGAACTACGACGATGCCGCCAACCTCTGGAAGGCTGTCGACGACGGCAGCGTAAGCAGTACGTTCGGCTACTGGTTTGCCAACGACAGCTGGACGGAGATAGCCCATAACGACTGCACACACAGCGGCGACACCTACGAGATTGTGCTTCCCGAGGGAATGGGTGGCAGCCAGTGGCAGGGCCAGTTCCACATCGACACCGACCTTACGGCCAGCGCTACTAAACAATACCACTTCCAGCTGGTGATGGAGGCTGACAACGACTGTCCGGGTGTGACCATCAAGCTCACCGACGCCGGCGACACCAACTTCTTCTGCGAAGGACGTCACGACATCAAGGCCGACGAGCCATACGTCTACACGCTGAAGAATGCCACGCTGAAAGAGGGTGCCGACGCCTCTGCCATCCGCCTGTTCTTCGACTTCGGAGGCTCCCCCGCCGGCACGAAGGTGAAAATCAGCAAGATTGTCTTCAAAGAAGCCTGACAAAAAGAAAAAGGTAAAAAAAGTAAAAAAGCAAAAATGAAGAAGCTCATGCTAAGTTCTTTCATGCTCTCTCTCGCCGTAGCCCTCACGGGCTGCGGGGGGAGCGACGATAACGACGACCAGCAGCCTGCTGCTGTGACCATCACCTTATCGCAGGAGAGCATCAACGCTCCTGCCGTGGGTGGCAGCTATACTGTCAGCGTCACCACGACGGGCAAGGAATGGGGCGCCTACGCCGACCAGGACTTCATCACCGTTGACGCGAAGAACACGGTGGGGCAGTCGGGCACAGTGACGCTGACCGTCCCTGCCAATCCGACGACCAGTACCCGAACGGCCACCGTCACCGTCATGTCGGGCAATGCCCGGAAGACCATCAGCGTCACGCAGGAGGCCGCTGCACAGTCGGCCTATAACGCCCCTGAAGGCTACACCCTCGTCTGGCAAGACGAGTTCAACAAAGGCTCTGAGCTGAACGCTGCCGACTGGACCCACGAGGTGCAGAAATCGGGCTGGGTGAACAACGAGCTGCAGAACTACGTCAACCACAAGACGCCCGAGGGCAGCCTCGTCACCGAAGTGCGGGGCGGCAAGCTGCGCATCACCGCCCTGAAGGAGAACGGCAAAGTCTACTCCGGCCGTGTCTATGCGAAGGTGAAGCAGGGCTGGACCTACGGCTACATCGAGGCCTCGATCAAGCTGCCGAAGGGCAAGGGCACATGGCCAGCCTTCTGGATGATGCCCGTGAACTTCCGCTCATGGCCTGCCGACGGCGAGATAGACATCATGGAGGAGGTGGGATACCGGCCCGACTACGTGTCGTCGAGCCTCCACGCCAATGCCCATGTGCACAGCAACGGCACGCAGGTCACCCACGAGATGCTCTGCAAGGGAGCCGAGGACGACTTCCATACCTACGCCATCCTCTGGACGGCGAAGAACATCACCACCTTCGTCGACGGGAAGGTGCAGCTGAGCTATGACAACCGTGGCCTGGGACGCAACGACTGGCCCTACGACGACCCCTTCTACGTCATCTTCAACCTCGCTTGGGGTGGTGACTGGGGCGGACAGCAGGGCGTGGACGAGAGTGCCCTCCCCGCCACGATGGAGGTTGACTACGTACGCGTCTTCCAGAAGAAATAGAGAAAGATGAAGAAATCATTCCTCTATCTATTCGCTCTTTTGCTCGCTGCCTGCAATGCAGGCGGCGGGCAGAAGGAAGCGACGGGGTTCGTCACCATTCAAGGTCACGACCTGGTGAAGCCCAACGGCGAGAAGCTGTACATCAAGGGAACAAATCTTGGCAACTGGCTCAACCCCGAAGGCTACATGTTCGGATTCAGCCGCACTAATTCGGCCTGGATGATCGACCTGCTCTTCAAGGAGGCAGTGGGACCAGACCTGACAGCCGAATTCTGGCAGCAGTTCAAGGACAACTATGTCACCAAGGCCGACATCGACTTCATCGCCAGTCAGGGCGCCAACACCATCCGCCTGCCGTTCAACTATAAGCTCTTCACCGACGAAGACTACATGGGGCAAACGGGCCGGAAAGACGGCTACGAGCGCATCGACTCCGTGATAAGCTGGTGCAAGGCCAACGGCCTATGGCTGATTCTCGACATGCACGACTGTCCCGGCGGGCAGACGGGCGACAACATCGACGATGGCTATGGCTACCCCTGGCTCTTCGAGAGCGAAAAGAGCCAGCAGCTGTTCTGCGACATCTGGCGAGAGATAGCCAGTCGCTATCAAAACGAGCCCGCCATCCTGGGCTACGAGCTGATGAACGAGCCCATCGCTCATTACTTCGCCAACAGAGACTCGCTCTACCAGCTGCTACAGCCGCTCTACAAGCGCTGCGTCAGCACCATACGAGAGGTCGACCAGAACCACATCATCCTCTTGGGAGGCGCCCACTGGAACAGCTTCTTCTGGATGCTCGACGACGCCAGCTACGACGACAAGCTCATGTTCACCTGCCACCGTTATGGCGGACCCGCCACCAAGGAGGCCATCACCCACTACATCAACTTCCGCGACTCCATCAACCGGCCCATGTATATGGGAGAGTTCGGCCATAACACCGACGAGTGGCAGCGCGACTTCGTACGTGTGCTCAAGGAGGCGAATATCGGCTATACGTTCTGGCCATACAAGAAGGTGGACGGCTCGTGCATGATGGGCATCCAGCGCCCCGAGGGGTGGGACAGCTTGGTGGTCAGCTATTCCGAGACCTCGCGCAACACTTATCAGGAGTGGCGTGAAGCCCGTCCCGACCAGACCCATTTCCGCCAGCTGCTGATGCAGTTTGCCGAGAACTGCCGCTACGAGAACTGCGTCCCCCAGGAGGATTATATCCAGAGCATGGGAATGAAGTAATATTATTTTCTCGCGCGCGCGTAATGCGCGCGCGAGAAAAACGCGCTACAAGAGCTACTTTGACACTAAACAAATTAATTTTCAGATAGTTACCTATAGCTACAGCACTCTTTTTGGCGCTACTCTGGTAGCTACAGAGGTGGTATTGACAAATACTGCCGACGTTTGGGAAAACACCAACGCCGTATAGAAAAATACTAACGCCGTTTGAAAAAATACTGCCGCCGTTCAGAAAAATACTGCCGCCGTTTGGAAAAATACTAACGCTATTTTTTCGTCCCAAGGCTTGGGACAAATCCTATGTCTATGGTTTTTCGGCATCAACCTATGTAGCTACAATGGTAGCTCCTATTTGCGTCTTGTAGCTACAGGCAACAGCCTATAATCCAAAAGATTAACCCCCAATGTAGCGCTTGTAGCGCGAAAAAAGTGCTTTTTGTTTATTATAGTAGAAACTAGTCCTACGGGGCAAGGATTTCTTCTTCCGTAAAGCCCGTATTTCTGGTAATGTCTGCAATGCTCATGCCTCAACTCAAAAGCTACAGGCAGGATACGTCCATGACACACCATCTTTGGCGAAAAGAGGGCTCGGGAAACAATTTCCTGGTCTGGTATTAAGCACATATCGCCTTGATGGTCTCAATGACAGACGCTGGTGTGAATTTCTTGGAATTCTCACCAATCACCTTGCCATCTTTGTTAATATAATAAGAGTAGTCCTTACAGCCAATATTAATTCCTGCATCATACAATTCATTTGGCAATAATATAGCAGTTGACCCGGGACGTCTCCGGCGGTAGCCGCATTCCCGACCTGCGGTCGCCTACCCGTAGCCTTTCCCCTCCCCTACACAGGGGAGGGGCAGGGGTGGGGTTTGTAACTTTTCCCCGGAGTTCGATTAGCCGATGAAAGATTCGCTGAAA
>JAILFU010000108.1 GCA_024697405.1 Prevotella sp. | reverse complement strand
CCAGGGGCAACTGGTATGTTGTTGCCATAATTTAGGGTAATGATATAGCAGTCGACCCAGGACATCTTCTCCGGCGGTAGCCACTCCCCTCCCTTCAAGGGGAGGGGCAGGGGTGGGGTCTCTAACTTTTTCCGCCGAGAGTACACAAACGATAAGTGATTCGCTGAGAGAAGAACATACGATAAGTGATTCGCCGAGAGAACACAGACGATAAGTGATTCGCTGAGGAAGTTACAGTCCCCCACCCCTACCCCTCCCCTTAAGGGGAGGGGAGTGCCATCCGGCTTATAAAAGAGCAGTTGGCCAGGGAATCTTCTCCGGCGGTAGCCACATTCTTGCGTCCCTTTGGTAGCAAGCGACCGGAGGTCGAGCGCCCGACCTGTGGTCGCCTACTCGTAGCCTTTCCCTTCCCCTCAAGGCAATTGCTCCCTCCTCGCAATTGCCTTACAGGGAGGGGAGTGCCATGCGGAGAAGTTTAGGCAATGAGTCTGTAGCTGTCAAAACGGTGTGCGCATCTGAAAAGACGCACACGCCGTTTGAAAATTTACTGCCACTATGTCAGCAGAACACGTTCTTTCACCTGCTCTTCGTCGAAGCCACATGCCCCTGAGCATATTCGCGGGTCAGCATCCAGCCGTCAATCATGGCGAAGTAGCCGAGACTCTCCGTTCCGTTCTCCATGATGGCCATCGCCAGCCCTAACTTCATCCACAAGACGCCCTCCGCAGAGCTAGGCACGCCGAGGTAGGTGTCGGGTTCGCAACCAGCTTTCTTGCATACAAACTTGATGTGGCGGTCGGTCTTGTTCTCTGAGGGTGGTGCCCACCGCATGATGATGCCCTTCGGTATGTAGAGATGGTGCACGTGATAGTCGTTCCGAGTGAGCAAAAGGAAGGTGGCACGCCAGCCCCATTCCATCTCCGTAAACTGATTGCTTCCGAAACAACAAGCAAAAGGAAGTTTTTCTTCTTCAGACAATAACTTGCACGCTTTCCCGAAAAAAGCTCAAAGGGTATATCGAGATGACCTGCGGTAGCCTCTGGCTGTCGGCGTACTAGCGCGTCGTGAGTGCGCCCTGGTCGACAATTCTGCAAATTAATTCCATAACATTTCTTTTTAGTTTAAATGTAAGTTTTTTTTTACGAGCCTCTTAGAAACCTATTCTACAAAGTCGACAAAATTTCATACCCTTTTTGCACCTCTGCGCGCCATCCTTGGGTGTGGATTTTGCGAAAGTTGAACTTTTATAAATATATATATTATAATATATATTATTTATAAACCCATAAGTTCCAACTTGCAAAACGGGTCGTTTTTTTTGTCGACTTTGTCGACGGTGCCAAAGAACTCGGGCACAAAGGTAGACAATGTTCTGCTAAGGAACAAAAAAAAATGTTAAATGCGATATTTTTGCGGTTTTTTACTTGCGCGTGCGCGTACAATAATATATATACGCGTGTCGCGCAGTTCGCCCGTAAATAGGCCGAAAATCCGTAAAAAAAACCGCAAAAAGGCAATTTGTAAAGTTTCGTGAAAATAGTATATTTTTTGCCGACACCGCTACTTCATGCAGAAATAGGCCGGCTCCGCGAGATTGGCATGTTATTTTAAGCGTTTAATGCTGTCAGGTGTGTAAATTTGCATGGAAAGCGCAAAGTAAAGAAAAATTACCAAAATTGCACGCTCCTGCTGCAGGTGTGCAAAGCTAGGTATACCTAGGGTGTATTTTAGGTGTAAAATCGCTCAAGCCCCAGTGTTTTCGCAGGAATCGACAAATCGACAAAGTCGACAAAAGAAAATACCCATTTTTCGCCTCTGCGTTCAGTTACATTGGAGATTTGTTACATTACTATTTATGGTGCTTTTTTTAACTCAGGCCCATGGCGCGTGCTTTCTCCTTGAGGAGCTTCATAAGTGGTTCGTGCTCGTTCTCCACACGGTTGTCGAGGACGGCATCTTTGAGGTACTGCTTGAGGATGCCTACCTCGCGTGAGGGTTTCAGTCTAAAGAGCTGCATGATTTCGTTGCCGTCGATGACGGGCTGCAGCAGGCGCTTGTAGTCCTTCTCCTTCAGGTCGGCGAGCTTCTCGCGCACCATGCGGAAATTCTCGAGGAAGATTTTCTTCTTCACCTCGTTCTTTGAGGTGATGTCGGCCTCGCAGAGTGTCATCAGGTCGTCGATGTCGTCGCCAGCGTCGCTGAGGAGCCGGCGTACGGCCGAGTCGGTGACGATGTCGTCGGCAATGGCCTGCGGACGCATGTGCAGCTCGACGAGTTTCTCCACGTAGTGCATCTCGGCTCCCATGGGCAGCTTCAGGCGGCGGAAGAGCGGCTCCACCATCTTCATGCCTATGTAGTTGTGGTTGTGGAATGTCCAGCCGATGGCGGGGTCCCACCGCTTGGTCTTGGTCTTTCCGATGTCGTGGAGCAGGGCGGCCCAGCGGAGATATAAGTTAGCGGTGTCCTCGGCTCGACAGACGTTCTCCAGCACTTCCAGCGTGTGGTAGAAGTTGTTTTTGTGGGCTCGGCCGTTGTGCTGCTCTACGATGTCGAGGGCCGCCACCTCGGGAAGGATGAACTGCAGGAGCCCTGCGCGCTGCAGGTCGACGAGTCCTCGGCTGGGTGTGGGGGAGAGCATGATTTTGTTGAGCTCTACGGTGATGCGCTCCATGCTGACAATCTTGATGCGTTCGGCCATGCGCTCCAGGGCGGCGAAGGTGGCGTCTTCTATCTGGAAGCGGAGCTGGGTGGCGAAGCGTATGCAGCGCATCATGCGCAGGGGGTCATCGCTGAAGGTGACCTCCGGGTCGAGTGGTGTGGCGATGATGCCGTCCTCCAGGTCGGCCAGCCCGTTGAAGGGGTCTACCAGCTCTCCGAAGCGCTTGCTGTTCAAGCAGATGGCCATAGCGTTGATGGTGAAGTCGCGCCGGTTCTGGTCGTCTTCCAGCGTGCCGTCCTCCACCACGGGCTTGCGCGAGTTGCGGCTGTAGCTCTCGCGGCGGGCCCCCACGAACTCTATTTCAAGCCCCTCGCCCAGACGCTCCTTTGCGGGGATAGGAGAAGACGGTGCTGCCGCTGCTCCTTCGTTCACGGGGCTGCTGCTCCTTTCCTTCTGGGGGAGTATCTTCACCTGCGCCGTACCAAAGTTCTTAAACACGCTGAGGTGGGCTTTCCTGCCCAGCAGTTTTTTCAGGCGGGTGGCCACCTCGATGCCGCTGCCCACGACGACCACGTCGATGTCGTTGCTGGGGCGCTGTAGGAAGATGTCGCGCACGTAGCCCCCCACGACGTAACATTCCACGCCCATCTCGTCGGCCACCTGGCCTGTCAGGCGGAAGATGGGCTGGTCGAGGATGGCGGCCAGCTCGGCATCGGTATAGAATTTCATGATCTGTCCTTTTGCAATTCGGCTGCAAAGGTACGAAAAAAAGTTGGTCTCACCTGCGGGCGATACCAAATTTTTTTCGTACCTTTGCAAAATGAATATGCGACGATTGTTATTATTGATGCTGAGTGTGGCTGCGCTGACGGGCTGCACAAGCAAGCTGAAGAAAGAGAACGAGGCGCTGGCCTCGGAGATAGCCGAGCGGCGGGAGGCCCTGAAGGAGCACCAGCAGCAGAGCCTGAAGGATGCTCAGCGCGAGCTGGCCGTGACCGACAGTCTGCTGGAGGATGCCACCCGAAGGTACGACGAGCTGCACCGCCTGGTGATGGAGCATGCCGCCACGATGAACGATGCCTCGCCAGAGGTGGTGGAGCTGAACGGGCTGCGACGGACTGTGGACTCTTTGAAGGAGCGCTTCGAGGTGCTGGCAGAGACCATCAAGTACATCAGGAAGAAGATGTGAGGATGAGCTGGGAGCTAAATTAATTTACTATTTGACAATTTACTATTTACTATTTATTTACTATTTTACTATTTACAATTTGGCTGCCGCATCAGCTATTGGGAGCTGTTTGTAGTTAAAAAAAACTAAAGGAAA
This sequence comes from Prevotella sp., assembly GCA_024697405.1. Taxonomy (GTDB): domain Bacteria; phylum Bacteroidota; class Bacteroidia; order Bacteroidales; family Bacteroidaceae; genus Prevotella. The sequence goes on along the minus strand of JAILFU010000108.1, from coordinate 10,507 downwards.
AGAAATAACTCCTGACTCCTGACTCCTAACTCCTAACTCTTTTGTAACTTTGCACGCTGTTATGGACAAATTCGAAAAGACCAACCTGGAATTTGAATCTGCCGTGGCCGAATGTAGGGAGTTGTTCAGTCAGAAGCTGCACGACTACCGGGCTTCGTGGCGTATACTCCGGCCACAGTCGCTTACCGACCAGCTCTTCATCAAGGCGAAGCGCATCCGCCAGCTGGAGGTGACGGGTTGCTCGATGGTGGGCGAGGGCATCAGGCCCGAGTTCATAGGCCTGGTGAACTATGGCATCGTGGGGCTGATACAGCTGGAATGCGGATTTGCCGACACGGTGGACATGGAGAACGACGAGGCCATGAGGCTCTACGACCGCTACGCCCAGGAGGCCCTCGCGCTGATGAAGCGCAAGAACCACGACTACGACGAGGCATGGCGGGGCATGCGCGTGAGCAGCTATACCGACCTGATACTCACGAAGATAGAACGTGTGAAGGAGATGGAAGACATTGCGTCGAGAGGCGACGCCACGAAAGTGAGCGAAGGCATCGATGCCAACTATATGGATATAATCAACTATTCGGTCTTCGGACTGATTAAGTTGGGTGGTGAGTAGTGAGAAGCGACAGGCGTATCATATCCAGGCTGCTGGTGAATACGTGCCGGCTGGTGTTGGCCGTGGTCTTCATCCTTTCGGGATTTGTGAAGGCGGTCGACCCAAGGGGCACGCAATATAAGATAGAGGACTACCTCGGGGCCATGCATCTGGGAGGGTTGCTGCCCGACTTCGCCACGCTGACGCTCTCCGTAGGACTGGCTTCGCTGGAGTTCTGCATGGGCATCTTCCTGCTCTTCGCCATCAGGCGCAGGCTTACGTCGAGGATGGTGCTCGCCATCATGGCGCTGATGACTCCGCTGACGCTCTGGCTGGCGCTGGCCAACCCTATCAGCGACTGCGGATGCTTCGGCGACGCGCTGGTGCTCACCAACTGGCAGACGCTGTGGAAGAATGTGGTGCTGCTGGCTATGGCTGTCGTGGTGGCGTGGAAGCCGCTGGAGATGTTCCGCTTCGTCAGCCGCACGAACCAATGGATAGTCATCAACTACTCGGCATTGTTCATACTGGCCGTGGCAGCATGGAGCCTCTACGACTTGCCGCAGTTCGACTTCAGGCCCTATCACGTCGGGGCCAGCATCAGAGAAGGCATGGAGATGCCCGAGGGCGCAGAGCAGCCCCAGTTTGAAACAACTTTCATACTTGAGAAAGACGGTCTGCAGAAGGAGTTCACGCTGGACAACTATCCCGACTCCACGTGGACATTCGTCGACTCACGAACGGTGCAGCTCACCGAGGGCTATGTGCCGCCCATCCACGACTTCTCGCTGACCACTGCCGACGGCGACGACATCACCGAAGAGGTGCTCAAAGACACGAGCTACACGTTCCTGCTCGTCTCGCCCTGGCTGGAGAAGGCCGACGACTCGCGCTTCGACCTCATCAACGAGGTCTACGAGTACAGTCTGGAGCATGGCTACGGCTTCTACTGTCTCACGTCGAGTACGGAAGAGGCGCAGCAGCTGTGGAGAGAGACGACCGGGGCGGAATATCCCATCTGCCTGACCGACCCTATCACGCTGAAGACCGTCATACGCAGCAATCCCGGCCTGGTGCTCATCAAGGACGGGACGGTCATCCGCAAATGGAGCCACAACAACTTCCCCGTCATCGAGCAGGAAGAAGCGCAACTGCCGCTGGAGAGGATGGAAATAGGCAGTCTGCCTGACGACACGGTGCCCGGGAAGATCATCAGGCTGCTGATGTGGTTCGTGCTGCCGCTGGCGTTGCTCACCTTGGCCGACAGGCTATGGACGTGGACTGGATGGCTGCGCAGGAAGAGAAAGGAGAAAAAGGAAAAAACAGAAGAAGATACAGTAAGTTTAACAACAAATAAAGAAGAAAAACAATGAGAAAGAAAATTGTAGCAGGAAACTGGAAGATGAACATGAATCTCCAGGAGGGTATCACTCTGGCAAAGGAGCTTAACGAGACTTTGAAGGCCGACAAGCCTAATTGTGGCGTAGTCATCTGCACGCCGTTCATTCATCTGGCCAGCATCGCTCAGTTCCTCGACCAGGACATCATCGGCCTGGGTGCCGAGAACTGCGCCGACAAGGAGAAGGGTGCCTTCACCGGAGAGGTGAGCGCTGAGATGGTGAAGTCGACGGGCGCACAGTATGTCATACTGGGCCACTCCGAGCGCCGTGAGTACTACAAGGAGACTCCCGCAATCCTGAAGGAGAAGGTGCTGCTGGCTCAGAAGAACGGGCTGACGGTCATCTTCTGCATCGGCGAGAGCCTGGCAGAGCGTGAGGCCGGCAAGCAGAACGAAGTGGTGAAGGCAGAGCTCGAAGGCAGCGTCTTCAACCTTGCTGAGGAGGACTTCCGCAAAATCGTTATTGCCTACGAGCCCATCTGGGCCATCGGTACCGGCAAGACGGCCTCAGCAGAGCAGGCCGAGGAGATACATGCCTACATCCGCAGCATCATCGCCGAGAAATACGGTGAGGCTGTGGCCGACGACACCACCATCCTCTATGGCGGCTCCTGCAAGGCATCGAATGCTCCTGAGCTCTTTGCCAAGCCCGACATCGACGGCGGACTCATCGGTGGCGCATCGCTCAAGGCTGCCGACTTCAAGGGCATCATCGACGCCTGGAAGAAGTAATAGTGTGTAAATGGGTAATAAGAAGGTGAAGTAGTGAAAAGGATTAAATCTGAAAAAAGGAGTATGGAACCAAGGCATTATCAGTATATGAAAAAGGTGTTGGCAATTTTACCCTTTTGCCTTTTTACTTCTTTACCTTTGTCTGCGCAGACCTTCACCCAGCGCGTGCAGCAACAGCGGGTGGCGGCAGGAGGAATGGTGACCATACACCATGATGCCGCCATCGACGAGCTGGTGAACGGCAAGCCTGAACCGCTGCCGGTGCTGAGGAAGGAAACCAAGACTCCGGCACGCAAGCAGACGGCTTCCGACAAGCGCGAACAGCAGCCTTCAAACACCAGGCGCGAACAGCAGCAGACCAGCGACAAGCGCGAACAGCAGCAGGAGAGAGCGGGGGAGCAGACGGAGCAAACCATCGACTCGCTGACCATGGAGCCACAGCGCACACGCCAGGTCATGGGCTACCGAATACAGGTGTTTGCAGGAGGAAAGACCAGGGCCGACCGCCAGAAAGCAGAGCAGACGGCCAACACGCTCAAGTCGCTCTTCCCGGGGCAAAAGGTCTATGTGCACTTCTATTCCCCAAGATGGATTTGCCGGCTGGGCAACTTCCGCACAATGGAAGAGGCCCGGGAGATGCTTTCCGAAGTGGTGAAAATGGGCTACGACCAGGCCACTCTCGTCAGGGGAAAGGTGACTGTGCCCTATTAATATAATAATGTGTATATGAATCCGGAGATAGAATTTCGAGAGGGCCTGGAGGAACTGGCCGAACACTACAAGGAGGTGCTCAGCCTGCTGGGTGAAGACACCAGCCGCGAGGGATTGCAAAAGACCCCGATGCGTGTGGCCAAAGCCATGCAGGTGCTGACACGCGGCTACCAGATGGATGCCCATCAGGTGCTGACCGACGCTCTCTTCAAGGAAGACTACTCGCAAATGGTCATCGTGAAGGACATTGACTTCTTCTCGCTGTGCGAGCACCACATGCTGCCCTTCTACGGAAAGGTGCATGTGGCTTATATCCCCAACGGCTACATCACCGGCCTGAGCAAGATTGCCCGGGTGGTGGACATCTACAGCCACCGGCTGCAGGTGCAGGAGCGCATGACGCTGCAAATAAAGGAGTGCATTGAGCAGACGCTCCATCCGCTGGGGGTCATGGTGGTGGTGGAAGCCCGCCACATGTGCATGCAGATGCGCGGGGTGGAGAAGCAGAATGCCATCACAACGACCAGCGATTTCAGCGGCGCCTTCAACCAGGCCAAGACGCGCCAGGAATTTATGAACTTAATATCTCACTAATAGAATTATCCCGTCATGTATCAGAATGACCGCGGTTCTTACCGCACCAAAGAATCTGGCTTCAAGCAGTTCAGGCACAGCTGCCTGGGAAGAATTGTCATCGCATTGGGAGTAGTTGTTGTCATGCTTGTCGTTGCTGCACTGACCAATCCCTCCTACAAGAAGATGAAGGAAGGCATGGAAGACAACATCAGGCAGAGCATCTGGTCGAGAGACAGTATCACGGCCGACGAGATGGACATCTTCATGAGCTGCATCGGACATACGTTTACCACCTTCTCCGACTCTGTCACACAGGATATGAAGAACCGCTGGAAGCTGTTCATCGCCAATGCCGACACGACGGGCAAGAAGGACAACGACCTGGGCTACAGGAATCATCTCTTCTTCACCACGCTGGATGCCCGCAATAACCTCAACTCCAAGGAGGTGTGTTGTGGAGTAGGTATCTTCGGCCTGGTCATTCCCTTAGTCGACTTCAACAAGTTCCTGCCTCGTGAAATGCCCCTGATTGACTATGACAACAAGCCGCTGATCGAGCAGACCGTGCCGGAGGAATACTACGGCGAGACCCACGTCGACGTGTTCCGCTACGAAGGAGAATAGTTCTGCAAAGGAGAACAACAAAAAAAAGGGGAGCCAGCTCCCCTTTCATTGTCTTTTATCTGATAAACAGCAGCTCGCGATATTTCGGCAACGTCCAGAGGCCGTCCTCCACAATCATCTCCAGGTGGTCGGCCTCTTTTCTGATGGCCTCCATGTGGGGACATACCGTGTCGTGATAGGCAATGGCCCGCTGGTGTATGTCCTGCAGACGGTTGGCCACACGGCGGGCTTCCGTCAGCTCCTCCACCAGCTGCTCGATGTGCTCAGTACGCTCGGCAATCTCCTCGATGAGCTTCATGTTGCGGGCAGAGAGGCGGTCGGCCTTGTTGGGCTGCTGGCAGGCAAAGATGTCCTTCATGCCCTGCACGTTCTTGATGAGCTGGCTCTGATAGTGTGTGGCGACGGGGATGATGTGGTTCATGGCCATGTCGCCAAGCACGCGTGCCTCTATCTGCACCGTCTTCACATACATCTCCCATTTCACCTCGTTGCGGGCGAGCAGCTCCTTGCGGTTCATCACCTTCGTACTCTCGAACATGCTGACGCTGCTCTCGTCGAGATAGTGCTCGAAGATGACGGGGCACGACTTCTCCACGTCCAGCCCCCGGCTCGCAGCCTCCTTCACCCATTCGTCTGAGTAGCCGTTGCCGTCGAAGCGCACGGGCTTGCAGGTCTTGATGTCGTCGCGGAGAACCTCGATGATGGCATGGAACTTGGCGGTGTGGCCCGTTCCTTCCGAGTATTCGGGATAGGCCGAGAGACGCTGCATCTTCTTGTCGACACGCTCTTTGAACGAGGTCAGGGCTTCAGCCATCGATGCGTTGAGGGCAATCATGGCCGATGCACAGTTGACGCTGGAGCCTGGTGCACGGAACTCGAAGCGGTTGCCGGTGAAGGCGAAGGGCGATGTGCGGTTGCGGTCGGTATTGTCGATGATGAGGTCGGGAATCTGAGGGATGTCTATCTCGCGAGACAGGTGGGAGGTGAGCGGAGAGAGGCTGGAGGTCTGTTCGATGGTGTCGAGCAAATTGGAGACATACTGTCCCAGGAACGACGAGATGATGGACGGCGGAGCCTCGTTGCCGCCCAGACGGTGGGCGTTGGTAGCGCTCATGATGGAGGCCTTCAGCAGCCCGTTGTGGCGGTAGACAGCCATGAGTGTTTCCACGATGAAGGTCACGAAGCGCAGGGTCTCGAAGGCATTAGCTGCTGTGTTCGTGGAGTCCGTCTTTGCAGGAGCGTGCAGCAAGGTGGAGCCGCCGTTGCGTATGGCGGTCAGGCTCCAGTTGTTGTGCTTTCCGCTGCCGTTGATGCCGTCGAACGGCTTCTCGTGCAGCAGCACCCTGAATCCGTGGTTGCGTGCCACCCGCTTCATGAGCGACATGAGCAGCATGTTGTGGTCAACGGCCAGATTGCACTCCTCGAAGATGGGCGCCAGCTCAAACTGGTTGGGGGCCACCTCGTTGTGACGCGTCTTCACGGGGATGGCCAGCTCCAGGGCCTTGATTTCCAAATCCTTCATGAAAGCCTGCACACGGTCGGGGATAGTGCCGAAGTAGTGGTCGTCCATCTGCTGGTTCTTCGCACTCTCGTGCCCCAGCAGCGTGCGCCCAGTCATCAGCAGGTCGGGACGTGCAGAGTAGAGTCCCTCGTCCACAAGGAAATACTCCTGCTCCCAGCCTAGGTTCACGGTCACTTTCGACACGTCGTCGTAGAACAGCGAGCACACGTCCTTCGCCGCCTTGCCCACAGCATGAAGGGCCCTCAGCAAGGGAGCCTTGTAGTCGAGCGCCTCGCCGGTATAGGCGATGAAGATGGTGGGTATGCAGAGCGTGTCGTCGATGATGAAGACGGGGCTGGTGGGATCCCATGCTGAGTATCCGCGTGCCTCGAAGGTGTTGCGGATGCCGCCGCTGGGGAAGCTGCTGGCGTCAGGCTCCTGCTGCACGAGCAGCTTGCCGCTGAAGGTCTCCATCATGCCGCCCTTTCCGTCGTGCTCCACGAAGGCGTCGTGCTTCTCTGCCGTGCCCTCGGTCAGCGGCTGGAACCAATGAGTATAGTGCGTGGCACCCATGTCCAGCGCCCATTGCTTCATGCCTGCCGCAACGGCATCGGCTATCCCCCTGTCCAGGCGTGCGCCGTTGTCCATCACGTTGATCATTTCCACATACACCTCCTTCGGCAAGTATCGGTACATCTTCTCGCGGTTGAACACATACTTGCCGAAATACTCCGAGGGACGTTCCTTCGGGGTTGCTATCTCCACGGGGCGCTTCTTGAACGCTTCCTCCACTACTTGGAATCTCAGGTTGTTGGCCATCTTGCTTTTTTACTGTTATGCTCTCTATTTGCCTGCAAAATTACAAGTATTTATGCAAATGGCAAAATCTGACGGGGTAAAATTGCTAAAAAAGAATAAAATTGGCTACAGGTATGGTGGAGTTCCGAAAAAAACACGTATCTTTGTCGAATGGAATATATATCTAAAAACTTATAACTTTAATCAAATGATGGAAAATAACGCTCAGCTCATAGCAAAGTGCGAGGCACTGGCTAAGGAATGGCTTTCTCCGGCCTTCGACGAGGAGACACGTAACGCAGTACAGGCAATGCTCGACAATCCCGACAAGACAGAGCTTATCGATGCCTTCTACCAGAACCTGGAGTTCGGCACGGGTGGACTACGAGGCATCATGGGTGCTGGCACCAACCGCATGAACAAATATATAGTAGGCATGGCCACACAGGGCTTCGCCAACTATATCAACAAGGCATTTCCCGACATTCAGCCCGCCGTCGTCGTGGGCCACGACTGCCGTAACAACGGACGCTTGTTTGCCGAGTCCGTGGCCGACATCTTCTCGGCCAACGGCATCAAGGTCTACCTCTTTGAGAGCCTCCGTCCCACGCCCGAGATTTCCTTCGCCATCCGTCAGCTCGGATGCCAGGCCGGCGTGAACGTCACGGCCAGCCACAACCCGAAGGAGTACAACGGCTACAAGGCATACTGGGATGACGGCGCCCAGGTGCTGGCTCCCCACGACAAGGGTATCATCGACGAGGTGAACAAGGTGAAGATTGGCGATGTGAAGTTCGAGGGCAACAAAGACCTCATCATCCCCATCGGCGGCGAGATGGACTGGGACTACATCCAGGCCGTGAAGGAGGCTATGGTCGACCAGGACGTCATCCTTCGTCAGAAAGACCTGAACATCGTCTACTCACCCATGCACGGCACAGGCCGCGTCATCGTCCCGATGGCCCTGCGCTCCTGGGGCTTCCAGAACATCCACGTGGTGCCCGAGCAGATGGTCATCGACGGCAACTTCCCCACCGTCGTCAGTCCCAATCCTGAGAATGCCGAGGCCATGACCCTGGGCATGAAGCTCGGCACAAAGCTTAACGCCGACCTCGTCATCGCCTCCGACCCCGTTGCCGACCGTCTGGCCATCGTCTGCCGCAACGCCAAGGGCGAGTGGGAGATCCTCAACGGCAACCAGACCTGCATGATGTTCTGCTGGTACATCATCGCCAACAAGAAGAAGCTGGGACAGCTGAAGGGCAACGAGTTCCTCGTGAAGACCATCGTCACCACAGAGGTCATCGCCGAGATAGCCAAGAAGAACCAGGTGGAATACATGGACTGCTACACAGGCTTCAAGTGGATTGCCAACGAGATTCGCGTCAACGAGGGCAAGAAGAAGTACATAGGCGGAGGCGAAGAGAGCTTCGGATTCCTGCCGTTCGACAAGGTGCGCGACAAGGATTCACCAGCATCCATCTGCCTCATCTGCGAGATTGCAGCATGGGCACGCGACAACGGAATGACCCTCTACGACCTGCTGATGAACATCTACAAGGAGTACGGATTCTCCAGAGAGTTGACCATCAATGTGGTGCGGCCGGGCAAGACAGGAGCCGACGAGATCAAGCAGATGATGACCGACTTCCGCCAGAACCCGCCACAGGAGCTGGGCGGCTCGAAGGTGGTCCTCTGGAAGGACTACAAGACGCTGGAGGCCAAGAACGCCGACGGCAGCGTGACTAAGCTCAACATGCCCGACACCAGCAACGTGCTCCAATGGTTCTGCGACGACGGAACCAAGGTCAGCGTGCGCCCCAGTGGTACCGAGCCGAAGATTAAGTTCTATACCGAGGTGAAAGACCCCTCCTTCAAGGATGCAGCCGACTACGAGGCATGCTCGAAGAAGGCAGAGCAGAAGATTGAGGCCCTGAAGAAGAGCTTGAAGCTGTAAGCCAAGGTCAAGTCCCCTCCTGTCCCTCCGAGGAAGAAAGAGGCTAGCAAGGAGACTTACGACCCTCTTATCCTCTGAGGGGAGAGGAAACGGGTTACTTATGTACCCAAGGAAGGGGAATACATATTAATATGAATTCTGAAATGAAGCGGACGATAGGCAGTTGCGCATTGGCACTCGTACTTTGCGCAGTTGCCGTCGTGGCTGCCAACATCCTCTTCAAGTCTGCTGACCCCGTAGAGGAGCTGCTGCAGAAGAAAGCCGACAAGCAGGAGATACTGGGTCTCTTCCAGACCAAGGCACAGCTGGCCACTACCGAGGTGAAGCTGCGCCGCATGGGCATCTACGACTCAGAGACCAGCCTCGCCACCATCAACCCCGCCAACTGGAAGCTGGGGCGACGCGCCTGCATCATGCCTGTCGACATCACCATCAAGTATGGCATCGACATGCAGAAGATGAAGATTTCCGACATCATCCTCGACACAGCTAACATAGTCACCATACGGCTGCCCGAACCGGAAATCATCGACCGCCACGTGGAGATGCGAACCGACCGCCGCGAGCTGGTGACAATGAGCGGATGGCTGCGCGACGAGGTAGGCGAGCAGACCATACAGACCATCAAGAACAAGGTGGTGGAACAAGTGCTGGCCGACACCACGCTACTCAACACTCTCCGTAGCGAGATACTCGCCAACACACGCACTCTCTTCCGCTCCATGCTGCTGCAGATGGGACTGGAGCTGAGAGTTGAGAATTGAGAGTTGAGAATTGAGAGTTGAGAATTGAGAGTTGAGAATTGAGAGTTGAGAGGTATGATTAGTTTTGCTGTCGGTAGCAGATTATTCACTATTCACTTTTTCATTAGATATTGAGTGCTGAAAATTTGAAAAGGAGATTTCTCCCCGTCGGGGAGTTGAGCAGGGGGCTTTCGCTCTTTGCCAAGGGTGCCTGTCTGATGGCAGTTGTCTACTTCGTCCTGAAGTGTATCGACGCTAGCGACAACGATGACATTGCCGTACGTCCCACGCCCTCAGTCATCGAGAGCATACGACCCATCGGCCAGCTCTACGCCTTTACCGCCATCACAGAGGACTTCACCATCGACAACGTAGAAAAGGTGGGATTTTTCACTCGCAGCTACTACAAGGCCGTGCAGACCATGCGCATGCAGGTGAGCTATGTCCTCGACCTCGACAGCGTGAAGTATGTCACACGTCAGGGGAGCGACACTGTGCTTGTGCGCCTGCCCCGCCTGCGCTATGTGCAGACTGCCCAGGGCGGCAACCTGCTCTGTGAGGTGGAGGTGGCCAACTACGATGCCGCACGGGCCATCCGCGTGGTAGAACAAAAAATCCGCAGCAAATACGACTCTCAGGAAAACCGCCAGAAAGCCATGAGCCACGTCCGCGATGTACTCACAGCCTTCGTCCAACAATGCGGACTAATACCCCGCTTTGAGGAACGCTCTTTTTGACTCAAGAACATAAGAATATATTTTTGACATAAGAACATAAGGACATATTTTCGACATAAGAACATAAGAACGTATTTTTGACATAAGAACATATTTTCGACATAAGAACATAAGGACATATTTTTGACATA